>NZ_JBSFTY010000060.1:23660-62735 GCF_053591515.1 Streptomyces sp. NPDC003011 | reverse complement strand
CTCGTCCCCGCCGCCCCTGCCTTTCCGCACGCTCGGTCTCACTCGGTGGTGCCCCGTCGTCACTGGGGGCGGTGCCCCGTCATGCCGTGGCGGCGGCGGCCTCCACGGGATCGGCCGGGCCGGCCGTGACCGGGGCCGTCGGCAGCTCGCCGAGGACCGGGTGGACGCCTCGCCCCTCTCCCGGCGGGAGAATCGGACAGAGCAGGATTCGTGCCTGCAATACAGCGGACAAAATTGTTGACAATCTTGTCTGGCTAGATTTAGGTTCGACAGGCACTCACTCAGGGAGGGCACATGCCGAAAGAAGCCCGTCCGGGCACTGGAGAGCAGGCCAAACAGCACGCGTTCGCGCAGCTGCGGCAGGCGATCCTGCACGGCGACATGGCACCGGCGCAGCGGCTGGTGGAGAACGAACTCGCCGAGCAGTTCGGTGTGACGCGGGCGAGCATCCGCGCGGCACTCATCGACCTGGAGGCCCAGGGCCTCGTCGAACGGATCCGCAACCGCGGCTCGCGGGTGCGGGTGGTGACGGTGGAGGAAGCGGTCGCCATCACCGAGTGCCGCATGGTTCTCGAAGGGCTGTGCGCGGCGAAGGCGGCCGTCGCGGCCAGCGACGAGCAGCTGGCCGAACTGACGGACCTGGGCACGGCGATGACCAAGTCCGTGGCCGACGGCGAGCCGGTGACCTACTCCGACCTCAACCACGAACTGCACACCAGGATCCGGGAGTTCTCGGGCCAGCGGACGGCCCTGGAGCTGCTGGAGCGGCTCAACGCCCAACTGGTGCGCCACCGTTTCCAGTTGGCGCTGCGGCCAGGACGTCCGCAGCAGTCCCTGAATGAGCATCTGGCGATGATCGAGGCGATCAGGTCCAGGGACCCGCAGGCGGCCGAGACGGCCGTCCGCGCCCACCTCACCAGCGTGATCGAGGCACTGCGCGACTGAGTCGTACGAGGCCGAGAGCCGTGTGGGGCGGGCGCCCACCTGTCATCAAGGAGATGTGAGCAATGATCCAGGCCAACGCGCCCTCCACCCCACGGTCGACACTCGTCGTCACCGCGCACGCCGGGGACTTCGTGTGGCGGGCGGGCGGAGCCATCGCCCTGGCCGCCTCCCGCGGGGAGAAGGTCACCATCGCCTGCCTGACCTTCGGGGAACGGGGCGAGTCCGCGAAAGCCTGGCGCGAGGGCAGGAAGCTGGAGGAGATCAAGGCGATCCGCAAGGACGAGGCCGAGCGCGCCGCCGCCACCCTGGGCGCCGAGGTCCGTTTCTTCGACGCCGGTGACTACCCGCTGACCGCCACCGCCGAGCTGACCGACCGACTCGTCGCCGTCTACCGTGAGACCCAGCCGGACGTGGTGCTGACCCACCCGACCGAGGACCCGTACAACGGCGACCACCCGGCCGCCAACCGGATGGCCCTGGAGGCGCGGGTCCTCGCCCAGGCCATCGGCTACCCGGGCGCGGGCGAGATCATCGGCGCGCCGCCGGTCTTCTACTTCGAGCCGCACCAGCCGGAGATGAGCGGCTTCCGGCCCGAGGTCCTCCTCGACATCACCGAGGTGTGGGAGACCAAGCGCAAGGCGATGGAGTGCCTCGGCGCCCAGCAGCACCTGTGGGACTACTACACCGATCTCGCCGTGCGCCGGGGCGTCCAGCTCAAGCGCAACGCCGGCCCCAACCTGGGACTCGCCCACAAGACCATGGCCGAGGCGTACATGCGCCCGTACCCGCAGATCGCGAAGGAGCTGGCATGAGCGGCGTGATCGTCACCAACCCCCCGAAGGCCGGCGTCAAGGACGTCGACGCGCTGGCCGGGTACGGTGTGGCCACCGTCAGCGAGGCGATGGGCCGCACCGGTCTGCTGGGCCCGGGGATCCGTCCCGTCCAGCAGGGCGTACGGGTCGCGGGCACCGCGGTCACCGTGCTCAGCTGGCCCGGCGACAACCTCATGATCCACGCGGCCGTGGAGCAGTGCGGCGAGGGCGACCTCCTGGTCGTCACCACCACCTCGCCGTCCACCGACGGCATGTTCGGCGAGCTGTTCGCCACCGCGCTCCAGCGGCGGGGCGTACGGGGTCTGGTCATCAACGCGGGGATCCGTGACACGCAGGAACTGCGGGACATGAACTTCCCGGCCTGGTCCCGGGCCGTCTCCGCGCAGGGCACGGTGAAGGCCACCGGAGGCTCGGTCAACGTCCCGGTCGCGATCGACGGCCAGGTGATCCGCCCCGGTGACGTGATCCTCGCCGACGACGACGGCGTGGTGGTCGTCCCGCGCGAGCGCGCCCGCGCCACCGTCGAGGCGTCGGAGGCCCGCGAGGCCAAGGAGGCCAAGGCCCGCGCCGCGTTCATCGACGGCCAACTCGGTCTGGACCGCTACGGGTTGCGTGACACGCTCAAGCGCCTCGGCGTCGCGTACCAGAGCTACGAGGAGTACGCCCATGAGGGGACGCGGTCGTGACCGCCGTGTCCGAGGAGGTGCCCTGCCTGCTGATGCGGGGCGGCACCTCCAAGGGTGCCTACTTCCTCGCCGGCGACCTGCCCGCCGAACCGGCCCTGCGCGACGCGCTGTTGCTGCGGGTGATGGGCAGCCCGGACGAGCGGCAGATCGACGGCCTGGGCGGCGCGCACCCGCTCACCAGCAAGGTGGCCGTGGTCTCGCCCTCGGCTGACCCGAAGGCCGACGTCGACTACCTCTTCCTCCAAGTCGTCGTCGGCAGGCCCGAGGTGAGCGATGGTCAGAACTGCGGGAACATCCTCGCCGGCGTCGGCCCGTTCGCCGTCGAACGCGGGCTGGTCCCGGCGGGGGAGAAGGAGACCTCCGTCCGCATCCGTATGGTCAACAGCGGCGACTACGCGACGGCGACCTTCCCGACCCCCGGCGGCCGGGTGGACTACACGGGCGACGCGGAGATATCGGGGGTGCCGGGAACGGCCGCGCCCGTGGTGATCGAGTTCCCGCCCGGCGCCGGGAAGCTGCTGCCCACCGGCAACGTCCGGGACGAGATCGACGGCGTCCCGGTGACCTGTGTGGACAACGGCATGCCGACCGTCCTCATGGAGGCGGCCGCGCTCAAGGTGACCGGCTACGAGTCGCCCGCCGGACTGGAGGCCGACCGGGCGCTGACCGACCGGCTGCGGTCGATCCGGCTGGCGGCGGGGCGCCTGATGGGCCTCGGTGACGTCTCGAACGCCACCGTGCCCAAGCTCACACTGCTCGCCCCGCCCCGCGACGGCGGCGCGGTCACCACCCGCACCTTCATCCCGGTGCGCTGCCACCCCTCGATCGGGGTGCTCGGCGCGGCCAGCGTGGCCGCCGGGCTGCGCATCGAAGGCGGTGTGGGCGCGGGCCTGGCTGAACTCGACCCCGCGAGCGACCGGGTCCGCGTCGAACACCCCACGGGATTCCTCGACATCGAGAGCAGCCTCGCGACCACCCCCGACGGCCTGCCCTCCGTCCGCCGTACCGCCGTGGTCCGCACGGCCCGCAAGATCTTCGACGGCACCGTCTTCCCCCGGTCCGCCGGGACGGCGCCGATCCCCCCGCGACCCCGAGGAGGTCACTGATGACTCCGCCGCTCGGCGACATCGCCCATATCGGCCACGCCCAGCTGTTCACCCCGGACCTGGACGCCAGCGTCGGCTTCTTCACCGACTACCTGGGGCTCACCGTCAACGGGCAGGACGGCGACACCGTCTACCTGCGGACGTTCGACGACTACGAGCACCACAGCCTGGTGCTCACCGCGCGGGAACAGCCCGGCCTCGGCCGGCTCGCCCTGCGCACCTCCAGCGAGGAGGCCCTCCAGCGCCGCGTCACCGCGGTCGAGGAGGCGGGCGGCACCGGCCACTGGGCCGAGGACGAACCCGGCCTCGGCAAGCTGTACGTCACCACCGACCCGGACGGCCACGAGCACGCCCTGTACTGGGAGAGCGAGCACTACCGGGCCCCCGAGGAGCTCAGGCCCGCGCTGAAGAACCAGCCGCAGGCCAAGCCGAACCGGGGCGTGGGCGTACGGCGGCTCGACCACATCAACTTCCTCGCCGCCGACGTGCTCCCCAACGCCGAGTTCCAGCAGAACGTGCTGGGGGCGCGGCCCACCGAGCAGATCCGGCTGGACACGGGGAAGATCGCGGCCCGCTGGCTGACGTTCACGGACAAGTCGTACGACGTCGTCTACACCTCGGACTGGACCGGCTCGGCCGGGCGGCTGCACCACATCGCCTTCGCCACCGACACCCGCGAGGACATCCTGCGCGCGGCCGATCTCGCCATCGACGCCGGGGTCTTCATCGAGACGGGCCCGCACAAGCACGCCATCCAGCAGACGTTCTTCCTCTACGTCTACGAGCCGGGCGGCAACCGTATCGAACTGTGCAACCCGCTCACCCGACTGGTGCTGGCGCCCGACTGGCCGCTGATCACCTGGACCGAGGAGGAGCGGAAGAAGGGGCAGGCCTGGGGCCTGAGGACCATCGAGTCCTTCCACACGCACGGCACTCCGCCGGTCGCGTAGCGGGAGGGTTCGACAGCGGGGGGCGGGGCGCACACGCGGGTGTGCGGACCCGCCCCTTCGCCGTGGCCGCGCCGCGGCACCGGTCCCGGTCCCGGCAGATCGTTATCGAGATTGTTGACAGAAACGTTGACACTCTTGAAACGGATCCTTAGCGTCTAGCGCACACTGATCCCCTCCAGGGAACGTCTCCTGGACGAGAGGAAAACAACGATGTCCTCCTCCCCCTCCCTGTCCGCCCGCGGCGGCAGACTGGCTGTTCTGGTCGTCGGTCTGTGCTGGCTGGCCGTGCTCTTCGACGGCCTGGACATGTTCATCTACGGCTCGGTCCTGCCGCACATGCTGGAGACGAAGGCCCTCGGCATCACCGCCGACCAGGCCGGTGACCTCGGCAGCTACGCCACGTTCGGCATGCTCGTCGGAGCCCTGACCGCGGGCACGATCGCCGACCGCATCGGCCGCAAGAAGCTGATGGTCTCCTGCGTCACGCTGTTCTCGCTGGCCTCCGGCCTGTGCGCGATCTCCGGCGGCGTCGCCGTCTTCGGCCTCGGCCGGACCCTCGCCGGCATCGGTCTGGGCGGTCTGCTGCCCACCGCGATCAGCATGGTCTCCGACTACGCCCCGCGCGGCCGCGCCGCCCTCACCATCGGCGTGCTGATGACCGCCCACCACGCCGGCGGCATCCTCTCCGCCTACGTGGCCAAGTGGCTGGTGGAGCCCGCCGGCTGGCGCGCCGCCTTCTGGGTCTGCGTGCTCCCGCTGCTGTTCGCCCCGGTGCTCGCCCGGTTCCTGCCCGAGTCACTGAGCTTCCTGGTCGCCAAGGGCCGGACCGACGAGGCCCGCGCGCTGGCGGCCCGCTACGAGGTCGAGCTGCCCGCCGCCAAGGCGGACACGAAGGGCGCCGACCGCTGGACCAACCTCGCCAACCTGTTCCGCGGCGGCGAGTGGGCGCAGACCCTGCTGTACTGGCTGGCCTCCTTCGGCGGACTCCTCCTGGTCTACGGCGTCGCCACCTGGCTGCCCACCCTGATGCGCAGCCAGGGCTACAACCTCGGCTCCGCCCTGACGTTCGTCGTCCTGTTCAACCTCGGCGGCATCGTCGGCATGCTGATCGCCGGCCGCGCCTCGGACCGCTTCGGCGCCCCGCGCATCTCGGCGATCTGGTTCGCGCTGACCGCGGCCGGTGTCTTCCTGCTCAGCGTCCACATGCCGCTGGGCGTGACCTTCCTGGTCGTCTTCCTCACCGGGGTGTTCCTCAACAGCGCCCAGACGATGATCTACGCGACGGTGTCGATCCGCTCCACCCCGGACAACCGCGCCACCGCCGTCGGCTGGACCTCCGGCATGGGCCGCTTCGGCGCCGTCTTCGGCCCCTGGCTCGGCGGCCAGCTGCTCGCCGCGGGCAACGGGGACTGGGGCTTCACCGCCTTCGCGCTCGCCGGTGTCTCGTCCATGGTCTTCATCGGCGTCGCCGCCCTGCGCAGCGCCCGGCAGGCCCCGAAGGCCGGCGCCGGGCAGGAACTGATCAGCGCTCACTGAGGACAGCGCTCACTGAGGACGCGGAGCACGCCGCCCGAGAGGGCAGGGACGGACGCCGGCCACCCGCGGAACGACGCGAGGGCCGGCGTCCGGCGCAGGGCTCGGGAAACGTCACCGGCGGGGCCGAGACAGGCTCGCACCCGCACCCGACTGTTACGGACCTCGCCGCGCGGGACGTCCGTCCCCTACGACGGCATACGCGGCGGGACGGTTCACCTTCCCCTCGGTCTTCCGGGTCGTCCGGGCCGTCGCCCTGCCCCCGCTGCGGCCGCGCGAGCAGGGTCTGTCCGGCGGATCAGGCCCTGGCCGGTTCCCGGGGGCCCGGTCAGACCATCTGGTCCTCGGCCGACAGGTGTTCGACCGTCCTGCCGGTCTCGGTGAACGTCCGCGGCACCTGTCCCGAGGAGTACGCCCCGGACCCGCGTCAGCAGGAGCTGGCTGCCCGCATCGCCGGGCGCCGCGGTGCCGTCCGCGGCCCCTTCGCCCGCTTCGACCGCGGCCTCCCGAAGCACCTGCGCGAGCTGACGCCGCTGATGGCCGCGCGCAACGGGGACGCGCAGTACTCCTGGAACGCCCCTGTGCACCAGGCGACCGAGGCCGGCGTCCCGGAGGCCGCCGTCCAGGCCATCGCCGAGAAGTGCGAGGCTCGCCCGGCTCCTCGCCCGGCTTCTCAGGCCCGGACCGCCTCCCGCAGATGGCGGGCGATCAGGGCGTACGTCTCCCGTGCCTTGTCGTCGTCCGAGCCGTCGTACCCGTGGTCGGCCCCGGCCACGTCGTGGTGCTCCACCAGGGATCCCGTCCTGCGCAGACGGTCGGCGTAGCGCTCGCCCTCCGCCCGCAGCAGGTCGTGCGCGGCCGTGATGACGAGGGCCGGGGCGATCCCCGTCAGATCGGCGGTGTCCGACGGATGCGCGGGCGACACCAGCCGGTCGGCGCGCAGCCGTTCGTCCGGGACGTAGGACGAGTCGAAGACGTCGGCCATCCACGGCCGCAGCATGGGTCTGTCGACGGAGGCCCGCTTGTCCCGGGCGTCGGTCGCCAGGTCCAGCGGGGGATAGTGCAGGACCTGGAGCGCGATCGGGGGAGTGCCCTCCTCCAGCGCCTGACGTGCCACCGCCGCCGCGAGCGCACCCCCGGCGCTCTGTCCGCCCACGGTGAGCCGGGTCCCGTCCCAGCCGTGCGCGGCGCCGTGCTCGGCCACCCAGCGGACGACCTCGTACGCCTGCCGGGGCGGGGCCGGGAACGGGTGCTGCGGGGCGACCACGTAGTCGACGTTGATCACGACGACCCCCGCCTCGGCGGCCAGGAAGCGGCACAGCGGGTCGTCCGTCTCCGTGAGCGATATGACGTATCCGCCACCGTGGAAGTTCACGTGCACCGGCGGCGCGGCCTGCCCGGTGTTTCCCTGCGCGGGCAGGTACACCGTCGCCCGGGCCGGCGCGACCGAGGTGGGAACGGTCAACTCCTTCACGGTGCGCGGACATTCGGGGAACCGGGCGTGCGAGGCCGCCGCGGAGCCGCGCCCGCCGGAGCGCCGGTCCGCGAGCCGGGTCGCGTGCTGCATCGTCTTGGCGGCCAGGGCGGCCACCGCCGGCCGGGCGAGGAGGGACATGTGGCTCCGATCGCTGGAACTGCGGCGGCCCGGGGGAGGGGAGGGCTCCGCTTGACGGGGTGAATTTAGTTGAGTCAGGCAAGAGAAAGCTAGGTCGTGGATCACGGCGGGCGGCGCGCACTCCGCCGAGGGCGACGGACGGGACCCGGTCGGGCCGGGCGTCGTCCCGAAGGCGGTGCAGCGCGCGGCTGACGCGGGCGTATGCGGTAGGGTTGACCCGCGTGCTCACACGGTGATCGTGGGGGGCGCATCGGGACGTGGCGCAGCTTGGTAGCGCACTTGACTGGGGGTCAAGGGGTCGCAGGTTCAAATCCTGTCGTCCCGACCAGCTCTTCAGCGGGTCGGCGGCCGTCTTCTCAGAGATGAGAAGGCGGCCTCTGTCGTGTCCCGGGGTGCCTCACGTGCGCCCCGCGCTGTGCAGCGGGCTGCTGAACAGCGGGTTCAGGGCGACGGTCGCCGCCGCGACGAGAAGGGCGGCCGGACCGGCGTGGGGGGCCACGATCCGGTCCGGGTCGTCGCAGACGTGGGCGTGCGCGACGGCGGACGTCCGGATCTCGTCGAGGTACTCGGGCTGGAGCGTGCTCGACCGCTCGGTGATCACCACCAGGTCGGGGTTGAGGACGTCCAGAAGCAGTCCCGTCGCCCGGCCCACCGCCCGCGCGCGCTCGCGCAGCAGCGCGTCGGCCCGCCGGTCCCCGGCCGCCGCCGCGTCCACCAGCAGCCCGGCGTCCGGTTCGGGGATCAGGCCCGCGGCGACCGCGCGCCGGGCCAGCACCGTGTCGGAGACGGTCGCCTCCAGGCAGCCGGTCCGGCCGCACGGACACGGCGCCGCGCTGTCCGGCACCGGAAGGTGCGCCACGTCGCCCGCACCGGACCGGGGCCCGCTGTGCACGACGCCCGCGACGGCGAGCGCCGCGTCCACCACGTTGCCGACGAACAGGTGGAGCAGGGAACGCCGGGCGGCCGGGCGGCCGAAGAGCAGTTCGGACCGGGCGACGGCACGGGCGTGGTTGTCGACCCGGACGGGCAGCCCGGTGTACCGCCGCAGGTCCGCTCCCAGCGGGTACCCGTGCCAGCCGAGCGCGTCGTGCCGTACGACGGTGTCGGCCGCGGAGTCCACCCAGCCGCCGATGGCCGCGCCCACCCCGAGGACCCTGGCACCGGCCGGGGTCCGGTCGGTGAGGAACACGGCCAGTGCCCGGCCCACCCGCTCGCGCAGCGCGCCGGCCGGGATCCCGGCGTGCGGGACATCCCGCCGGGCCACCACCGTGCCGCGCAGGTCCGTCAGGCCGAAGGCGGAGGAGGGCACCCCGATGTGCACCCCGGCGACCAGCGGCCCGCCCGCGTCACCGGTGCGAAGGTCCACCGGTATCTGCGGACGGCCCACCCCGCTCGCCGCGATCAGCTCGGGCACCTCGCGCACCAGGCCGAGCCGGACCAGGTCCGTGCACTGCCGGGAGACGGCCGCGGGGCTGAGCCCGGACAGCCGGGCGATCGCGCTGCGGGCCACCGGACCGTGGTCGAGGACGGCCCGCAGCACCGACGCCGCGTTGGCCTCCCGGCGGCCGTCACCGAGGGCGCGGGCGGCGGGGAGCGGGACGGTCGGCATGGCGGTCCTCCTGGCGGACGGGAGCGAGGGGCTCCAACATGCCGTGCGCGCGGGCCGTTTGGCGACTTTCCGGTACGGCGCCGTGGGCGGGGGTGACGGGTGTGTTGCGGGGTCGTGAAGCGGGCCCGGGAAGCCTTGACCGGGAGGGGACGAGGTGCCCAAGCTCGTGGTGTGACCGCGATGCATCTCCTCGTTCCGCGGCTTCGTACCGGCCTGGGGTGCCCTGCCCCGGCCGTGTGCGCGTGTCGCTGACCACAGCGCCCTCGTCCTCCTCCGCGTTCCGCGTTCCGCGTTCCGCGTTCGGCGTTTCCCGTTCCGTGTCCCACGCTCAGTGCTCCGTGCGGGCTCCAGCACTTCACCTGCGCGGATTTCCTTCCGCTCCGACAGCAATCAACTGCCGACGACCCGCCGAAAGGGCCCCACCGTGACCATCACCGCGCCCGCCGCCACCACCACTGCCGCCACCGCCACCGCCACCGCCTCCCTCACCGTCGACAGGGTCGGCGGCCGGATCGGCGCCGTGATCTCCGGCGTCCGCCTCGGCGGAGATCTGGACGAGGCCACCGTGGCCTCGATCCGGGCCGCCGTCCTGGAGCACAAGGTCGTCTTCTTCCGCGACCAGCACCACCTCGACGCCGCGGGGCACGAGGCGTTCGGCCGGCTGCTCGGCGAGCTCGTCGCGCATCCGACCGTGCCCTCCGTCGACGGCCGTTACGCCCTCGGCATCGACAACGACCACGGCGGCCGCGCCAACCAGTGGCACACCGACGTCACCTTCGTGCCCGCCTACCCGGCCTTCTCCATCCTGCGCGCCGAGGTCGTCCCGCCCTACGGCGGCAACACCCTGTGGGCCAACACGGCCGCCGCCTACGCCGGACTCCCGGCGCCCCTGCGGGTGCTGGCCGAGTCGCTGCGCGGCGTGCACACCAACGACTACGACTACGCCGCCGCCCGCCCCGACGCGCCGGCGCGGGAGCTGGAACAGCACCGGAAGGTGTTCACGTCGGTCACCTTCCGGACCGAGCACCCGGTCGTGCGCGTCCACCCCGAGACCGGTGAACGCACCCTGGTCCTCGGGAGTTTCCTGCAGAAGCTCACCGGCTTCAACGGACGGGACTCGCACGCCCTCGTCGAGGTTCTCCAGTCGCACGTCGAACGACCGGAGAACACCGTCCGCTGGCAGTGGCGCGCCGGGGACGTCGCGATCTGGGACAACCGCGCCACCCAGCACTACGGCGTCGACGACTCCGACGACCACGAGCGCACCCTGCGCCGCGTCACCGTCGACGGCGACGTGCCGGTCGGCGTGGACGGCCGCCGCTCCACGCTGCTCGCCCCGCAGGCGGTACCCGAGCCGGGCCACGGCATCGCCTCCGGCGCCTCCACCGACGGCGTACTCGCCCAGGCATGAACGCCGCCGGTCACTCGCCGGACACCGCCGGCTGACGGCCCGCCAGGGCCGGGCGCCGCCTCCCGCGAGGCGGCCCCCGGCCCTTTTGCCTGCCCAGGGGACGTACCCGCGGTGGACACCCCCTTGACGTCGCCCCGGACCCGACCGACACTCCAGAGAGGAATCCTAGTGAACAGGTAGGGAAACATGGGGTGCCTTGAGCCGGTGACCGGTCGCGTGAGCCGTCCGCCTCGGCCGTCGCCCCTTGGGACCTCCCGCCGTCACATCGATCTGCTGCGCGTCCGCAGCGCGATCAGCCCCCTGGGCTGAGCACCCCGTCCCGACGACGCTTCCGCCGCGCGTACGTCTGCGCCTCCATCCCGGGGAGATCCATGTCCGTCACACCGCTCGCCGCCCCGACCGCCCACCTCGCGCCCGCGTTCCGCGGCCGGATCGGCCGGGACGCGCGCAGTGGGCACTACGCCGTGCCCCGCCGCTACCGCCTCCACCTGTCACCCGCCTGTCCCGACGGTCTGCGCATCGCCGTGGTGCACCGCCTCCTCGGCCTCGCCGACGTCTGCCCGGTGACCCGTCTGGACGCCGTGCCCGACCGGCCCGACGGCGGTCACTCGGCGCTGCGTCCCCTGTACGACGCGAGTGCGCACCGGTACACCGGCGCGGCCGTCGGCCCGGTGCTCAGCGACGACTGGTCGGGGCGGATCGTCAGCACCCACGCCCCCGACATCACCCGCGACCTGGCCCGGCACTTCGGCGGCGGACGCCCGGCACCGTACCCGTGCGGGACCGAGAGCGAGATCGAGGCCGTCGAGCGGCTGTGCGCGCGGGACATCAACGAGGCCGGGCAGCGCGCGGGCCGCGCCGGTGCCGGCCCGGCGCGGCGGACGGCGGCGCTGGACACCCTGTTCGCCGCGCTGGGCGTGCTGGAGCGGCG
The DNA here is from genome assembly GCF_053591515.1 of Streptomyces sp. NPDC003011. Classification (NCBI taxonomy): domain Bacteria; kingdom Bacillati; phylum Actinomycetota; class Actinomycetes; order Kitasatosporales; family Streptomycetaceae; genus Streptomyces; species Streptomyces sp. NPDC003011. The sequence continues at coordinate 51,116 of NZ_JBSFTY010000060.1, read as the reverse complement.
GCTGTCCTTCCAGGAGTACCTGGTCGGCGACCAGCTCACCGCCGCGGACGTCGAGTTGTGGGCCGCGCTGGTCCAACTCGACACCGTGCACCGCCACCACCTGGACGCCGCCGCGGTGCACCGTGTCGCCGGCCACCCGGCGCTGTGGGCCTACGCCCGCCGCCTGACCGCCCACCCGGCCTTCGGCCCCCTGCTCGACCTCGACGGCATCGCCCGCCGCCACCACGCCCACTGCCGGGGCCTGGAGGCCGCCGGAGCCGCCGTCCAGATCCTCGACTGGGCGGCGTACGTCGCCTGAGCTTGTCTTTTAACCTCTGAGGCTGTCGCGCTCGATGATGCTCTCGGGTCGCCTGGTCGTTTTCCCGACGTCATAGCGGGGCGTGGGGCGGCGGTTCTTGGAGCCAAGTGGCCTTCCTGGTCCGGGCGTTGAGGGTTTCGGTGCACGGGCCGGGCAGGCGAGGTGCGGGCGGAGGTTCCGAAACCCTCGGTGGACGCGGGCCGGGGTGAGCCGTGCGGGCTCGGTCCGCCTCTCCCAGGGGCGGCGGAGATCCGCCGCGGCTTCGCGGGTGAGCCGGAGCTGGGTGTGGGCAGCGATCACGAGCCACGTCCAGCGGTCTCCGGCCTCGGGGGTGCGGAGCTTCGGCCGGGTCCACCCCAGTGTCTGCTTCATCAGCCGGAAGGTGTGTTCCAGGTCGAAGCGCCGGAGGAACGCCTGCCAGCGCACGTCGACGTCCTCGCCGCTCAGGCTGGTGGCCGACGACCACAGCCAGAGCGGCAGCGGGTCGTGGCCACCGGGCAGACGGTCGACCTGGAGGCGGATCAACGTGCCGTCGATGACCGGGAGTTCGCCGGTGTGGTCGATCCACGCGGAGCGGGTGGTCAGGCGGGGGTGGATGCGGTCCCAGGCCATCGCTCGGGCGGTTCCGTACCGGTCGGTGACCTGCACCGTGGCCGCGCCCGGATCACCCCAGGTCTCCGGCTTGGCGAAGCGGAACTCCTTGCCGTGCTTCGACGGCCGCCCGCCCTGCGGCGGGGAGATCCACGGAACCGGGACGGGCTTGCGCATCACCCGGTCCGTGTGCATCCGGCCCAGGACCTCCACCGGCAGTCCGGCCAAGAGGTGGGCCATGCGCGGGGCGTCGTAGCCGGTGTCGAACACGATCAGGATGTCCCGGTCGCCAGGGTGCCAGCGGCCCATCTCGATGAGATCGATGACCACCCGGCGGACCTGGGCGGCGGTGACCTCGGCGACGTCGTCGGCCGGGCCGAGACGGACGGCGTCCAGCAGTTGGCACCAGGACGTCCGGCCCGATTCCAGGGCGGCGACGAACGAGTACGGCCAGCCGGGTACGAACTGGTCCGAGGACCGTCCGCTACGGCCGTAGACGTGGCAGAACAGGCGATCCGCCTGGTGGGAGCGTCGGGGCGGAGCCAGTTGCTGACGTCGACCGCGAGGACCAGGCGGCCGTCGGCGGCCTGAGGCATGGGCAGGACGGCCAGCACCTGCCGCAGACGGGGCACGTCGATGTTCCCGCTGTTCAGGGCGTCATACATGGCGCCGTGCCCGCGCCGGTGCTCAGCCACCAACGTCAGGTCACCGGCGCTCTCACCGGCCCGTCCGCACACAGCAGCGCATCCGTGAGGTCGAACAGTTCGTCCCCGCGAGCGCTCAGACAGTCGAATAAGTCCTCCCGGAAGCGTGACGCTTTCGCGAACGCTTCCCCCCGGAACATGATCAGGCAGCAGACTCACCTTCACGGCCTTCGTCGTGGTCACGTGCACCTTGGTCGGAGCACATGATCAGACGAAGGCCGCCTCAGCGTCCGGCGAACACCCAGGTGAGCGGCCTAGTTCGAGGAGCATTTCGACTCATCGATAGCCTGCATCACCATGATGCGCGCTTGGATCCTGCCGATGCTGCTTGTGCTCAGCGGCTCAGTCGTCGCGACTGGGCAGATCTTGAAGGGGAGCCCCGGCACAGCCGCAGCACTCCTGCTGGCGTTCCTCGCGCTCGCCGGCGTCAACTCGCCTCTGATCTTCCCAAGGTCGATCGGCGCGCTGGAGGCACAACGCCGCAGCGCGGTCGACGGCCGACCGGTCGTCTTCTGGCGGCCGGGCTGCAAGTACTGCATACGACTGCGCATCCGGCTTGGCCGCAGCTCCCGCCAGTTGCACTGGGTCAACATCTGGCGCGACCCGGCAGGAGCCGCAGCGGTGAGAGCAGCCAACGACGGCAACGAGACCGTGCCGACCGTCGTCGTGGCGGGCCAGCCACACACCAACCCCGATCCCAAATGGGTGCGCGAACAGCTCTCCCCCTCCGCGTGATCAGAAACCGCGCCCTACGGAGAGGCACCGGCAGACACAAGCGCACAGAGTGTCACATCCTCACTGGGGGTGGTTGACGCTGGTCAAGTGTGCGACTTTGCCTGAGTGGCCGCCCTGTTGGTCAGGCTGAGGTGATGCAACTCCTTAGGCCGACGACGCTTTGCGGCTGTCAAGCTCAGCCTGTTCCGGCACGGGAAATCATGACCGGGCGGATAAGAGTGCCGCACCGACTGGGGGAAGCTGCCGCGTCACGAGCGCAGAGCCGCAGAGGCGTAGCCCCGAACACAGGCCTGGCCCGCTCGCCTGCAGCCTGACCCCTACCCCGTCAAGAGATACTTTTGCGTCGGTTACACGGCCGAAAGCTGCAAAATTAACCTATAGCGGCACTGATCCCTCCACCGTTGGGTGACTGTTGATTGACGCAGCGCTACCACGGACGCTCGGTGCCGACACCCCTCAACGGCGGTGCTGTACGCCGGGCAGGCAAGGAGTCCCCATGGCCAACTTCCAGACCGGCGAAGTACCCCACGGTTTCCTGATCAACGAAAGCGGCGGACTCATCCACCACCGCTACGGCATCGTCCTGGCCGTCCCGATCCCCAACCAGAACAGCAGCAAGACCTGGCCCGACGCTTACCTCAGCTTCGGCTCCGACTGGGCGGACGTACGGCTCAGGGTGGCGCTGCACGACGGCAAGGTCTGGAGCGCCCTCAAGAACTGGGACATCAACGCGGCCGACGGCCGGCTCGCCGAACAGCTGCCCCCTGGCACGCAGAAAGTCAGCATCGGACGCGTGAAGAAGACCGCCACCGACATGACCGACAGCGCCCCGGTCAGCTGGCTGCTCGAATACGTGTAGCCCAGCCGGCAGGCCCCTGCCGCCTGGCGGACCAGGGCGCCTTGCCACGATGCCGCGCCGTTCACGGCGCCGGAGCACCGGCACACCCGGCTCATATCCCCGCCCGGCATCGAACCGTCAGCTCTGCCTGGCCGGAGGGCCTGAGCGGTCTCATCCTCTGAAAAGGAAGTCCCATGGCGAACGAGCTTCAGTACGGCGACCAGATCCATCTGCAAAACGGGTACAACAGCTGGCAGGGCGGCTACCTCGACACCATCAACAACAGTCCCACCGCCGGCCTCAAGCACAACGTGCGTACCGCGGACAGCTCCGACCGCGCCAAGGGCACGGGTACCTGGGAGCTCCTGTCCGCCTCGGGCAAGGCAGCAGGACAGCCGGTGCGGAGCGGGGACCTGATCCACCTGCGCAACCTCTACGGCGGCGACGGGGGCTACCTCGACACCAGCAACCACGCCAGCGACGCGCAGAAGGCGGCCGGCGGCAAGTACGACGTGTCCACCGCGGAATCCAAGGACCGCACCCCGGGCAGCGGCCGCTGGCGGATCTTCGCCCAGACCTCCACGCCCGGCGACCAGAACGTCCGGGCAGGCGACGTAGTCCTGCTGTGGAACACCTACGACGACAACGGCGGCTTCCTGGAGACCAACCAGAACGCCACCGACGGCGACAAGCTCGACGTATGCACCAACGCCTACTACAACCGCGGCGGCAGCGACGTCACCCACTGGAAGATCCACAAGGTGTAAACCTGAGCCAGGAAGAATTCTGGGCCCCTGCGGACGCCGACCGCCGGGGCCCAGCCCCGCTGCACAGCCGCTGTGCCCGCACACGGGCATCGGCGCCTCCGATCAAAACCTTCAGGTACGCCCGCCACCGGCCCGTGGTGTGCTGCTCGCCCAATGAGCTTCTTCGAGTTGGCCACCGATCGGGTGACGGGCCGTGAAGCGCAACGAGCGAGGCCCCCGGGCTGTTGATCGAGATGTCTGACGTCTCAATCACGTTGCTCGGGGGCCTCGTTGGTCATCCATCCTGCCGCACTCGACCTGCCCCATGCACTCGTGGAGTGGGTCACCATGCTGATCGTCACCCGTGAGGGCGACCGACGCTGCAAGCTCCGCCCGTCCCAGCGCGCGATGGTGGCACTGGTGTACCTGCGCGAACACACCACTCTCGCGAAGATCGCCGTTGGTCGACCGGCACAACTGGGCCAGGCCGGCCCCCGCCGGCCGGGCCTCGATCAGCGCCTTGCGTACCGCCTCACCATGGATGTGGGCGGGAACTCCCGGCCCCTGCATGGCTACTGGCCCCGCAGCAGCTGGGCGAGCGCCTCGTCCAGATCGGTCCGGCCGGTGGTGACCGCGGTCTCGATCCAGTCAGCCGTCGCCCGCAGCTTCTGCAGCGTGGTCCCGACCTGGCCGTGCTGCCGCTCGGTGAACTCGTGACCGTGCAGCTTGGGCACCAGCCGGGCGGCTCCGGCGATGAAGCCCTGACAGACGGCCATGAGATCGGCGAACTCCATCTGCCGGTGCCACCCGCGCCCGATCGTCGCCGGGTCGTCGAACCGCTCGCCCTCACCGTCGTCGTCTTCACCCTCGCGGGCCAGGACGCCCCGGAACTCCTCATCGAGACCATCGTCGTCTTCGTCGGCCTGCTCGGACTGGTTCTCGTTGACCATGTAGCGGGCATCGGAGTCCCGCATGGCCACGAACGCCACCTCCCGGCGCTTGAGCAGGTCGGTCACGACCTGGCAGGCCACCGCCTCGTCCTGGACGAGGTCGGCGACGGCCTCGACCTTCTCCTGCACGGTGACCGGAGTGGAGGTCTTCCATCCCACCGCCCGCTTCGCGGCGTCCCGACAGAGTCAAGCTGAGGTGCCCCGCAGGCTCTCACCGAGGCCGGCGCCGGTGTGGCGTGGCCGCGGACGCCCCCTCCCCCGAAGGTGACGTCCGCGGCCGCTTCCCCCCGGCGCCGGACTGTGGTCCGAGCATCGTCCGTGTGCGGCCTGTGTGTGCTGTCACCAGCACATGACCGCTGTCTCCCCCGAACCCCAGCTGGAGTACAGGCGCACACGGACGAAGTAGCGGCGGCCCTTGACGAGATGGGCCTTGATCGTGGCGTTGCGCGGGGTGCCGCCGTCGTCCTGGCCGGCGAGATAGCGGGGTTCGCCGTCCCGCTCCTCGAAGACCACGACGAGGGCGTCGCTCTCGCCGAACGTGCTCACGGTGTACTCCCGGGTCTCCGGCGGCTCGACGGTGAAGTCGGCCTGTGTGCCCGGGCGCAGCGCGAGCGGCGCCGAACGGAAGGGCACCAGCGCGGGCGGCCGGAGCGGGTCCCCCCGGCCGGGCTCGTCCGGGAGCGGAGCGGGATCGGCCGGCGGGTACCAGCGCAGCGCGTACTCCTTGTCGGCGGGGGAGAGGGTGCCGGGCGGGTTCAGACCCGCGCGGTACTGCTCCGGCTCCAGGATCAGCCCCGCCTCGAAGGGGTACTCCATGATCGACTGCGGGTCCCAGACGGAGCCGTTGACCTCGTCCGGGTCCAGCTTGCGCAGGATGTTGACGAACGTCCGGTCCCGGCTCCAGAAGTTCGGCGGGCCCGCCAGATCGGCGTACACGGCCTCGTCGTCCCAGTGGATGCCGGCGAACGGACTCTGGTGCTCGTGCAGCATGCCGAGCGCGTGCCCGATCTCGTGCAGGGCCGTCCCGCGCTCCCCGGGCGCGGTCAGGTCCCAGCCGAAGTTCATGGTGCGTTCGTGCACCCCGACCTGGAGGGCGTCCCTGCCCACGGTCGACCAGGAGCCGTCGCCGAGCTGGAACCCGATCCGCAGCTCGGCCTCCGAGCGGTCGCCGACCTCGGCGAACGACACCCCGGCACCGAGGTCCCGCCACTCCCGGAAGCACCCGCGTACGACGTCCCGCTGCTCCTCGGCCCCGGCCCATGACACCCGCCGGGTCCCCCCGGTCCCCGGTACCGGGATGACCGACCCGTCGGTGCCGTCGTCGAAGAAGTAGTAGTGCAGCACGGTGTGGTTGACCCACATCCGGCTTCCGCCGATGAGCGCACTGAGCCGCTCGGCGGCCAGCCCCGGCGCGAAGGCGGGGGCGGGCTGCTGCGCGAGCGAGCAGTAGCGTGCGGTCATGGCGACCAGACTGCCGCCGCCGCGTCCCGGGCGCCTGAGTCGGGGGCTACTCAAGTCCCCCTGTATCAGAAGTGAGTATGGCGGCTCCCGTTACCGTGAAGAGTTTCGAACCGGACGCGAAGACGCTGGAGCTGCCCTGGCCGTTCACCGGCCGGGAGGACGAACTCGGCCTGGTGCGCCGGTCCGTGACCGCCGCCCGCCCCGGGCTCGTGGTGACCGGTCCGGCCGGATGCGGCAGGACCCGGCTCGTCACGGAGGCCGTCCGCGGCACCGACTGTGCCCGGGTGGCCGGCACCCCGCGCACCCGCCACCTCCCGTTCGCCGCGTTCGCGCACCTGCTCCCCGAGACCGTCTCCCTGCACCGGGCGGTCCACCTCCTGTCCGCCACCCGCCTGCTGCTCGTCGACGACGCCCACCTGCTCGACGACGCCTCGGCCGCCCTGGTCCACCAGCTCGCCGTGCACGGACGCCCGCGCCTGCTGGTCGTCGCCACCGACGGCGTGCCGGTGCCCGAGGCGGTCTCCCGGCTGTGGACCGGGGAACTCCTGCCGCGCCTGGCGCTGGAGCCGCTGCCCCGTCAGGAGACGGCACGGCTGCTGGCGGCGGGCACCGGTGACACCCTGGAGCCGCTCACCGTCGACCGGCTGTCCCGCCTGTGCCAGGGCGACCTGCGGCTGCTGCGGGACCTGGTCGGCGCGGTGCGCGAACGGCTCACCCCCGTCCCGGGCACCGACGGCGGCCGGGCCTGGCGCGGACCGGTGCCGCTGACCGACACGGTCCGCGAACGCACCGCGCCGGTCCTCGACCGCACCGGCCCCGAGGAGCGCGCGACCCTCGAACGGCTGGCCTTCGGCGAACCCCTGCCGCTGCGCCTGGACGACCTCGACCTGCGCGCCCTCGAACACCTGGAGGCCGACGGCCTGGTCCACGTCGACGACGACGGCGCCGTCCGCCTCGCCCACCCCCTGCACGGCCCGGTGCTGCGCGCCGCGGCCGGACGGCTGCGGGCCAGGCGGCTGGTCCGCACCCCGGACAGCTGCGCGGCCGCCCTGACGGCGGAGTCGGCGGCGCTGGCCCGGGCCGTCGAACGGGCCGACCTCCGGGACATCACCGCGCCCGTGGGGGAGTGGCTCGTCGCTCAGGGCGCACCGGTGCCGGCCGGTGACGCGGCCGTACGGGCGCGCTGCGCGCGGCTGCGGGGCGACCTGCGGGAGGCGGCGGCCTGGGCGAGGGAGGGGCTGCGGGGCGCCCCGCGGGACCGGTCCTGCCGGGCCGAACTCGCCCTGGCCGCCGCGCAGTCGGGCGAAGTGTCCGAGGAGCGCGTGGCGGGCGCGGCGGTCTGGCAGGCGGCGTCCAGGGGCGACCTCGACGCGGCACTGGACGCGATCACCGATGACCCCTACGACGCCGTACGCCTCGGCGCCCCCGAGCGGGCGCTCGGCCGCCTGACCGGTGTCTTCGCCGCCCACGCCGACGCGCTCGCCCGGGGCGACGGACCGGCCCTGGACCGGGTGGCCGCCCAACTGGAGGAGCGGGGCCTGCTGTTGTTCGCCGCCGAGGCCGGTGCCCAGGCCGTGCGGGCGCACCGCGACCCGCGCGCCGCCCGCACCTCCCGCACCCGCGCCGTCGCCCTGGCCCGCCGCTGCCCGGGCGCCCGCACCCCGGCACTGTCCGGTCCGGTCCTGGGCGAACTCACCGCCCGGCAGCGGCAGATCGTCACCCTGGCCGCCGCGGGCCTGAGCAACCGGCAGATCGCGGAACAGCTCACCCTGTCGATCCGTACCGTCGGCAACCACCTCTACGGCGCGTACGCCCGGCTCGGCGGGAGCGACCGCGACGCGCTGCCGTGGCTGGTGGAGCGGCCGCAGGCCCAGCCGGCCTGAGCGGCCCCGCGGACCGGCGGTCTGACCCCCGTGATCGGGGGAGGGGTCAGGCCGCCCTCGACCCCGGCCTCGGGGCCGCCCGGTTCAGGCGGCCCCGAAGGCCGAGAACGCCCACCCGGTGGCCTGGTGGGTCGCGTCGTCCGGCAGTGAAGCACGGGCGTCGCGCAGCGCCTCCGCCAGGGACAGGCCCGCACTGATCCCCTTGTGCAGCGCCAGCATCAGCGGTACCACCGCGGCGTCGTTGACGGGCGCGCTGCACGCCACCACCCCGGCCGTGCCCAGCGGCAGCAGCGCGGTGACCAGGCCGAGCAGCTCGTCGGCGCCGACGGACGCGAAGCGGGCGGTGTCGCAGCAGGACAGGATGATCCGGTACGGGCTGCGGTCCAGGCGCTCGAAGTCGTGCACGATCAGCGGGCCGTCGGCCATCCGCAGCGACGAGAACAGCGGACTGTCCGCGCGGAACGTACCGTGCGCGGCGATGTGCGCCAGCGCCGACCCGTCGAGTTCCCGCAACACACGCGGAACGCGGGCCTGTTCGTCCTCCAGGACGGTCGATCCGTCGTACCGGTCGGCGAGTTCGGGCACCTCCGCGCCGCCGGTCGCCAGACCCGGGCCGCGCACCAGCACCTGACGGCCGCCGGGCGGCGGAGCCGTCTCCCGGGCGCGCAGCCAGCTGCTCGCCGACGGCGACACACTGAACACGCGCTCCCGCAGGGACGGCAGCAGCGCCCACGGCACCCGGTGCAGCCGCCCCGGCGGCACCACCACGACCGGCCCGCCGCCCAACCGGCCCGCCGCCGGACCGAACAGCAGCTCCTCCAGGCGGCGGCCCGCGGCCTCCATCACCGGACGCCGGGCCTCGGCACCAGGATGCGCCAGCCGTCGCAGCCCGGCCTGGACGTGCTCGGCCTCCGTCTCCGCCTCGGCCAGCAGCCCCGCTTCGAACCGCCGCACCCGCCCCTGCCCGCACAGCAGGACGTGCACCCGCCCGTCGAGCACGGCCAGCTCCACCAGCCGTACGCCGTCACCCAGCCGCTCCAGCAGCCGCGCCGGGTCGAAGCGGTTCCCCTCGCCGGGCGCGTCGCCGCGGATGCGCAGGGTCCGGGAGCGGATCTCCCGTTCCAGACGCCGCTGGTCCCGCTCCAGCGCCGGCACCGGACGGCCCTCCATCCGGGCCGCCTCGGCGCGGGCGGCGATCTCCCGGAAGGCGGTGAGGTCACTGAGCAGGTCCGGGTCGGCGGGCGGCCGGGTCGGCGGCGCGGACAGCACGGTGGCCCGCCAGCGCTCGCTCCACACCAGCAGCCGCCGCGGCCCGCCCGCGGCGAGGCTCGTCCGCTGCGCCAGCGCGGCGAGCTCCGCGCCCTGCGCGGTGGCCCGCGCCCGCAGCTCCGAGGCGCCGAGCGTCATGCGGTGGTCGTCGAGCACGTCGAGCCCACGCCGGCAGGCCTCCAGGACACCCCGGCCGGAACCGGCGGCCCGGGCCCGCAGCGCCTGCGCCGCCCAGCCCGTCATCCGCGCCAGCGGCGGACCGCTGTGCCGGCTGCGCGCGGCGAGGGCCAGGTGCCGCTCCGCGTCGGCCGTCCAGCCCAGGCCGAGCGCGATCCGGCCCGCCAGCAGGGACGCCTCAGCGGCGGCCGGCGAGCCGAACGACGCCAGCCGGTCGGCGACCGCCGCGGCGTCCGCGACCAGCCGGCCCGAACCGCGCCCGGTGGCCAGCCGCGCCTCGATCACCACCAGCCGGGCGTGCGTCTCCCACCAGGTGCGCCGCTGCCCCGCGAACAGCCGTACCGCCACCGCCGCGCGCGCCAGCGCCGTGTGCGGATCACCCGCCGGCCGGGCCGCCCGCGCCGCGACCAGCAGCAGCTCCGCCTTGCGGGTGGACTGCCCGCCGATGCCGTCCAGGACGCCGATCGCCGCGTCCGCCTCGGCCAGCGCCTCCGACGCGAGCCCGGCCGCCATCAGGACCTCGCAGCGCCGGATGGTCAGCATGAACGTGGGGGTGCCGAGCGCGGCGTACCGTTGCGCGGCCTCGTCCAGCAGCCGCAGCGCCGCCGGGATGTCACCCGACCGGAACGCGGCCAGGCCCCGGCTCTCCACCGCGTCCGCCTTGTCGTGCTCCTGCCCCGTCGTGTCCCACAGCGCCTCGGCGGCGGTGAAGTCGGCGTCGGCCCGCTCCACCGCGCCCAGCGCCAGGTGCACGGTCGCCCGCAGCGTCAGCGCCCGAGCCGTCCAGATCACGTCGTCCGCCTGCCGCAGCACGGGGATCGACCGGCGTACGTCCTCCAGCGCCGCCCGGTGATGCCCCAGCACCCACGAGGCGTACGCCCGCCGGAACAGGACCCGGGCCCGGGTGTGCCCGCTGCCGATCGCGACGCCCCGCTCCAGCGCCTCCAGCCCCTGCCGGGTGCGGCCGGCGTGCACCAGCGCCACGCCGAGGGCGGCCAGGACGTCCGCCTCCCGGTCGGCCGATTCCGCGCGCGCCGCCAGATCCCGGGCGCGCCGCAGATGGTGCAGCGCGATCCGCAGATCGCCCCAGTCCCGCTGCCAGATGCCGATCACCTGGTGGGCGACGGAGGCGGACCACGGCGACGGATCACCGTCGAGCACGTCCCGGGCCCGCGCCAGCGCCTCGTGGGGTGCGGCGAACACCATCGGCAGCAGTTCGAGAACCGAGTCGCTTCCCGCTGTCACCCCACGGATGGTAGTGGTCCCGGTGCCCGCCCCACAGGTGTGGAGCTGTATCAATCGGCGGGCCCGCGGCTCTGACTGACGACCGCCGCCCCACTGGGAGGACACGCATGGCACCTCAGCGATTCCACGAGCAGTTCGACCAGATCCAGCGCTCCCTGCCCGACGTCCCCCTCGCCCTCGGGCCCGACGACGCCGCCGAGTTCATCTACGAGAAGGGGGTCGTGCTCGCCCGCGACGGCGAGGAGGCACGGCTCGTCGAGGACAGCGTGCGCGGCCACTTCACCGCGGCGCCCGACCTGACCGCCGACCACGTGCGGCGGGCGAGCCCGCAGACCAACCGCTCGGGCATCACCCGTATCCAGGTCGGCGACCCCGGACAGGGCGGCCGCGGCCTTGACCAGGCCGTCGCCCACGCCCTGCGCGCCCTGCGCGAGCCCGAGGGACGCGCCGGACGCCGACTGGTCAGCCGCAACCATGTGGTGTCGATCGCGGTGAACTCCTGCCCCGGCGACGAGCCCGCGCCCGCCCCGCTCGCCCAGGGCAGCAACCCGCCCCCGGCCGGGACCGGCCACGACGCGGACACCGCCGTCGGCGTCCTCGTCATCGACAACGGCCTCACTCACGACCACGCGGCCGTCCCGCTGCTCGCCCACGTGCGGGGCGACCTGCACGGCACCGAGACCGACGGCCAGGGCAACCTGCTCCAGTACGTCGGTCACGGCACGTTCATCGCGGGCCTCGTCGCGGCCGTCGCCCCCAACACGGACGTCACCGTGCTGCGCACCCTCAACGACGCGGGCGCCGTCCTGGAGTCCGAGTTCGGCGAGAAGCTCTTCGACGCCGTCGACCAGCACGGCTGGCCCGAGGTCCTCAGCCTCTCCGCCGGCACCTCCAACGGGCGCACCGACGGACTGCTCGGCCTGGACGCCTTCATGGCGGAACTGCGGCAGCAGCGCACCCTGTTGGTCGCGGCGGCCGGCAACAACGCCAGCGCCACACCGTTCTGGCCCGCCGCCTACGCCGCGCTGCCCGAGTACCGCGACGTCGTCCTGTCGGTCGGCGCGCTGCGCGGCGACAGCGAGTTCGGCGCCTGCTTCAGCAACCACGGGCCCTGGGTGAGCGCCTACGCCCCCGGCGAGCGCCTCACCAGCTCCCTCACCGGCTTCGACGCACCGGTCCCGTACGTGTACCAGCACTCCACGTACGACGCCTGCCGCTACGGCTTCACCTACCTGTGCACCTGCCAGTCCCCGCGCCACACCGGCGTGTTGAGCGAGCAGGGCGCCACCGCCAAACCGGACCAGGTGATGTTCGAGGGGTTCGCGCACTGGAGCGGCACCTCCTTCGCCACCCCCGTCGTCGCCGGCATGGTCGCCGCCCACATGACCGCGCACAAGGAGACCGACCCGCGCACCGCCCGGCGCCAACTGCTGGCCGAGAACAGCGAGTTCGCCGAGGTGCGCGGAGCCCACGTCCCGGCGCTCCGCCCGCCCACCTGGCGTCCGGTCCCGGTCGTGCAGCGCTCGGCCCCCGCATGACGTCCGGAACCGCCCCCTCCACGGCGTACGATGACGTGCCGTACACAAGGGGTGGGGCCGTGGACCGTGCAGATGTCGGCGCGCTCGTCCAGTTGGCCGTCGACGGTGACGCGGCGGCCTGGAAGGCGCTCGTGGAAGGGCTGAGCCCGCTGGTGTGGTCGGTCGTGCGCGCTCACCGGCTCTCCGACGCCGACGCGCACGAGGTGTACCAGACGGTGTGGTTCCGCTTCGCCCAGCACCTGGGCCGGATCCGCGAACCGCACAAGGCCGGGGCCTGGCTGGCGAGCACGGCACGGCACGAGTGCCTGAAGGTGATCAAGAGCCTGCGGCGGCTCACCCCGACCGACGATCCGCAGCTCCTGGACCGGGTCAGCGACGACCGTACGCCCGAGCAGTCCTTCCTCGACTCGGAGGAGGCCGCCGCCCAGACCGAACGCATCCGGCGCGTGTGGGAGGAGTTCGAGGAACTGGGCGAGCGGTGCAGGCAGTTGCTGCGCGTCCTGATGGCCTCGCCGCCGCCCAGCTACCAGGAGGTGTCCGCCGCCCTGGGGATCGCGGTGGGCAGCATCGGACCGCTGCGCCAGCGCTGTCTGCGCCGCCTGCGCGCCCGACTCGACGCACGGGGAGCACTGTGAGCGACATGAACGACGGGAACGGCAGGAACGACAGGAACAATAGGAACGACAGGAACAATAGGAACGACAGGAACGACGAGGCCTTCCACGACAACGGCTTCATGGACGGGCGGTTCCCCGACGGGCAGTTCACCGAGGAGGAGTTCGACGGCGACCTGCTCGAGGAGGAACTGCGCCGGGCCGCCAGCATCCTGGACCCGGTACCGGCCGCGCTGCGCCGGCTCGCCGTCGAGGCCTACGCACTGCACGACCTCGACGCCCGGCTCGCCGAACTGGCCTTCGACTCGCTGGTCGACGCGATCCCGGTCCGGGGCGCGACCGACGCCCCCCGCATGCTGACCTTCCGTTCGGGAGACGTCACCCTCGACGTCGAGGTGACCGCGCGGGGCCTGATGGGGCAGGTGCTGCCCCCGCAGTCCGCCACGATCGAGGTGCTCAGCGGGCCCCAGCCGGGCGCGTCGGTCGTCGCCGACGCGATGGGGCGCTTCACCTCCGACGTGGCTCCCGCCGGCCCCTTCGCCCTGCGGCTGCGGGCCGGCGGTCAGGTCGTGGTCACGCAGTGGCTGCGCGCCTGACCGGGGCGCCGCCGTCGGTCACCAGATGACGGGCAGGGTCCGCGGCCCGCGGATCATCGTCTTGCGGCGCCAGAGGACCTGGTCGGCGGGGACCGCGAGCCGCAGCCCCGGCAACCGGTCCAGCAACGTGCCGACCAGCAGCTCGCTCTGCATCCGGGCGAGCACGGCACCGGTGCAGTAGTGCGACCCGTTGCCGAACGCGAGGTGCGGGTTGGGATCCCGGTCGACATCGATGCGTTCCGGGTCGGGAAACACCGCCGGGTCGCGGTTGGCGGCCAGGTAGGAGACGTACACCGCGTCGCCCGCCCGGATGCGCTGCCCGTGCAGGTCGACGTCCTGGAGGGCGATCCGGGCGAGACCCACCGAGCTGCGGTGCGGGATGTGGCGCAGCAGCTCGTCCAGGGCGGCGCCCCGGGACTCGGGCCGCTCACGCAGCCGCGCCATCAGCTCGGGGCGGGTGAGCAGCAGGTACAGCATCTGGCCGCAGTTGTGGGTGACGGCCTCGCCGCCGATCTGCAGCGGACCGGCGAGGCCGATCGCCTCGGTCTCGGCGACCTCGCCCCGGGCCACGGCCGCGCCGAGCAGCGAGTACACGTCGTCACCGGGGCTGTGGGCGCGGGCCCGGATGGTGTCCGCGATCCACGCGTACATGCCGTTCTTCGCCCGCTCCGCGGCCTCGGCGCCGCCGGAGGTGGAGATGATCTGCCGGGTCCAGGCGTGCACCTGGTCCCGGTCGGCGGCGGGCACGCCCATGACCTCGCAGACGACGGAGACCGGGAAGGGTTCGAGGACCCGCTCGACCAGGTCCGCCGGCGGCCCGTCCCGCACCACGCCGTCCACCAGCGCGTCGAGCATCTCCTGGGCCCGGGAACGCAGCCGTTTCGTCGCGCCGACGGTGAACGCGCCGGCGACCGCCTTGCGCAGCCGGTTGTGGTCGGGCTGGTCGGCGAACGCCAGCGAACCGGGCCGCGGCGCGAAGTGCGGGGCCATCCGGGTCACCTGACGCCGCGTCACCTCGGCGCGGCTGAACCGGGGGTCGTTGGTGATCGCCTTGACGTCGTCGTAACGGGTGGCCAGCCACGCCCACCCCTCACCGTGCGGCAGCTGGATCCGGGTCAGTGGTCCCTCGCGCATGAACTCCGCGAGCAGGGGGTCGAATTCCGTCCCCTTCAGGTCGAGCGCGGGCCAGTGCCGCACCGGAGGCGGGGCCTGCCCGGTCAGCGTGGTGGTCTCCTCGGTCATGCCCCCACCCTCGCCGCCGCCCGGCCGCCTGTCGCGCGGGAGTGCTCCAGCCGGAGGTCAGCCGGTCACGACGTCGACGAGCCCGGCCAGGGCGCGGGCCAGCCGGCCGAGGCCCGGACCGGCGGGGCCGCCCGGCTCGCTCATGTACGTGTCCCGGCGGATCTCCACCATCAGCGCGCTCACCCGGGAGTCCCTGCCGTAGAACTCCAGGGGGACGTACGTCCCGCCGAACGGGCTGTCGACCCCGGTCCCCCCGCACCCCGCGAACGCCTCCCGCGCCGCGCCGAGCAGCTCCCGCGGCGTGTGGAAGGAGTCGGTGCCCAGGCAGACCGGCGGCCGGGGCCCGTCGCCGTGCAGCTCGTAGGGCAGCGGCTCGGTGGGATAGGAGTGCACGTCGATGATCACGGCCCGTCCCGCGACGGCCAGCCGGCCGGCCACCGCGTCCGTCATCGCCCGCGCGTACGGCCGGAAATACCGCGCGAGCAACGGCTCGGGGTCACAGTCCGCGGGCCGCAGCGGCGCGCGGTGCGTGGTCCGCGTGTACACGGCGCCCATTCCCGCGGCGAGCATCTCCTCCCGCTCGTCCGGAAACCGCTCCGGGTCCACCACCAGCCGGGACAGCCGGTTGACGAACCGCCAGGGGGTGAGAGCGCACAGCCCCGCCGCGGCCTCGGCGAGTTCCGCGGTGTGCGCGTCGACGATGTGGTCGAGCTCCCGCTCCAGCTCCTCGTCGCCGAGCACGAGACCGGCCCGCACGTCGGCCGGTGTCCGCCGCGCGGAGTGCGGCACATGGAGGATCACCGGGGAGTCCGCCGCGCCCGGCAGCAACGCGAAGGACGGTTCGGCGGAAGAAGTCATGCGGCTGCTCCGGGGGCGTTGTCAGTGGGGTGGTGCACGATCAAGGTGCCACATCGAAGACGTCGAGGAAGGGCGGGGCCGCAGCATGCCCGTCAGCAACCAGCAGGTGACCGCACACCCCTTTCTGAAGGGGCTCTACGAGGACGACTACTACCCCGATCACGTGCTGGACCGGGGCAGGGAGGTCCTGCTGCGGCTGTGCGAGCGCATCGAGACCGAGCGGCCCGCCGGCCTGGCGGCGCTGTACGCCCTGACCCATGCCGCCACCGACGAGTTCAACGACCTCCAGGCCGCCTTCGAGGAGGCGGGCAGTGACATCGAGACGGTCGCCCGGGAGGAGATAGCCGAGGACTTCGCGTTCGTCGCCGACGCCTACGGCTTCGCGGACGCCGACATCGAGGAACTGATCGCCACCCGCGACTGGTGAGACACGGCTCCGCCCCGGCCGGGCAGTGCCGACCGGGGCGGAGTCACACACGGGCCCTCAGGGGCCTGGCGTCAGCTCAGGGACGCCAGCGCCTCGTTCCAGGTGGCCGACGGACGCATGATCTTCGCGGCCTTGGCCGGGTCGGGCTGGTAGTAGCCGCCGATGTCGGCGGGCTTGCCCTGCACGGCGTTCAGCTCGTCGACGATCTTCCGCTCGTTGGCGGCGAGGGTCTCGGCGTGCGCGGCGAAGGCCTTCGCCAGCTCCGCGTCGTCGGTCTGCTTCGCCAGTTCCTGCGCCCAGTACAGGGACAGGTAGAAGTGGCTGCCGCGGTTGTCGATGCCGCCGACGCGACGGGTCGGCGACTTGTCCTCGTTGAGGAAGGTCGCCGTGGCGCGGTCGAGGGCGTCGGCGAGGACCTTGGCCCGCGGGTTGTCGGTGACCGTCGCGAACTGCTCCAGGGACGGGACCAGCGCGAAGAACTCACCGAGGGAGTCCCAGCGCAGGTAGTTCTCCTTGACCAGCTGCTGCACGTGCTTCGGCGCGGAGCCGCCGGCGCCCGTCTCGAACAGGCCGCCGCCCGCCATCAGCGGGACGACCGAGAGCATCTTGGCGCTGGTGCCCAGCTCCAGGATCGGGAACAGGTCGGTGAGGTAGTCGCGCAGGACGTTGCCGGTCACCGAGATGGTGTCCTCGCCACGGCGGATGCGCTCCACCGACAGCTTGGTCGCCTCCACCGGGTTGAGGATCCGGATGTCCAGGCCCTCGGTGTCGTGCTCCGGCAGGTACGCGTTGACCTTGGCGATCAGGTTGGCGTCGTGCGCGCGGGTCTCGTCCAGCCAGAAGACGGCCGGGTTGCCGGTGGCGCGGGCCCGGGTGACGGCCAGCTTGACCCAGTCGCGGATCGGGGCGTCCTTGGTCTGGCAGGCGCGGAAGATGTCACCGGCGGAGACGGCCTGCTCGATGACGGCGTTCCCGGCCTGGTCGACCAGGCGGACCGTGCCGGTGGCGGGGATCTCGAACGTCTTGTCGTGGCTGCCGTACTCCTCGGCCTTCTGCGCCATCAGGCCGACGTTCGGGACCGATCCCATGGTCGACGGGTCGTAGGCGCCGTGGGCGCGGCAGTCGTCGATCACGGCCTGGTAGACGCCGGAGTAGCTGGAGTCCGGCAGCACCGCGAGGGTGTCGGCCTCCTGGCCGTCCGGGCCCCACATGTGGCCGGAGGTGCGGATCATGGCCGGCATGGAGGCGTCGACGATGACGTCGGACGGCACATGCAGGTTGCTGATGCCCTTGTCGGAGTCGACCATCGCCAGGGCCGGGCCCTCGGCGAGCTCGGCGTCGAAGGAGGCCTTGATCTCGGCGCCCTCGGGCAGGGCCTCCAGGCCCTTGTAGATGCCGCCCAGACCGTCGTTCGGGGTCAGACCGGCCGCGGCGAGCTGCTCACCGTACGCCGCGAACGTCTTCGGGAAGAAGGCACGCACCACGTGACCGAAGATGATCGGGTCGGAGACCTTCATCATCGTGGCCTTGAGGTGCACGGAGAACAGCACACCCTCGGCCTTGGCCCTGGCGACCTGCGCGGTCAGGAACTCGCGCAGCGCGGCCACCCGCATCACGGAGGCGTCGACGACCTCGCCCTCGAGGACCGGTACCGACTCGCGCAGCACGGTGGTGGAGCCGTCGTCGCCGACCAGCTCGATCCGCAGCGAACCGGCCTCGGAGATCACCACGGACTTCTCGGTGGAGCGGAAGTCGTCCACACCCATGGTCGCCACGTTGGTCTTGGACTCGGGGGTCCAGGCGCCCATGCGGTGCGGGTGGGTCTTGGCGTAGTTCTTGACCGATGCGGGGGCCCGGCGGTCGGAGTTGCCCTCCCGCAGGACCGGGTTCACGGCGGAGCCCTTGACCTTGTCGTAGCGGGCGCGGATGTCGCGCTCCTCGTCGGTCTTCGGGTCGTCCGGGTAGTCGGGCAGCGCGTAGCCCTGGCTCTGCAGTTCGGCGACCGCGGCCTTGAGCTGCGGGATCGACGCCGAGATGTTCGGCAGCTTGATGATGTTCGCCTCGGGCGTCTTGGCGAGTTCGCCGAGCTCCGCCAGGGCGTCCGGGATCCGCTGGTCCTCGGTGAGGTACTCCGGGAACAGGGCGATGATGCGGCCGGCCAGCGAGATGTCACGCGTCTGCACGGTGACACCCGCCTGCGAGGCGTACGCCTGGACCACCGGCAGGAAGGAATACGTTGCCAGGGCCGGGGCCTCGTCAGTGTGCGTATAGATGATGGTCGAGTCAGTCACCGGGTGCTCCGCTCCACGTCTGCAACATTGCTCGACATCAAGATATCTCCTGACCGGCCCGGGCTCGACAGCGGTCCTCGGCCTACTTCGCAAGAAGCGGTGCGTCCGCCCAGGCAACCGATGCGTCTGATCTTGTGGTCATGAACAGGTGATCGCCCCTTGACCGACGGCCGGCCCCGACCAGCCGGCCGCCTCCGACGAAAGCGGACC
This sequence comes from Streptomyces sp. NPDC003011, assembly GCF_053591515.1. Classification (NCBI taxonomy): domain Bacteria; kingdom Bacillati; phylum Actinomycetota; class Actinomycetes; order Kitasatosporales; family Streptomycetaceae; genus Streptomyces; species Streptomyces sp. NPDC003011. Next base: position 32,443 of record NZ_JBSFTY010000060.1, on the reverse strand, counting down.
ATGAGATATCGCACCAGAGTGACGGCGCCGGCCACCGCACTGATCGGCACCGCCGCGGCGCTGACCGTGGGGTCTGCCGCCCACGCGGCCCCGGCGGCCTCCTCGCCGGGCGCCGAGAGCCTCGGCGACCCCGTCTTCCCGAGCCTCGGCAACGACGGCTACCGGGTCTCCGCGTACGCCCTCGACTTCGCCTACGACACCACGACCAGGCTGGTCACCGCGACGGCGACCCTCCAGATCCGCACCACCCAGGCCCTGAGCCGGTTCTCCCTGGACGCCCTCGGCCTGGACATAACCTCCGTCAGCGTCGCGGGCCGCGGGGCCGGCTTCGAGCAGGTGGGGGAGAAGCTGCGGATCACGCCGGTCCGCAGCCTGCCGGACGGGTGCGCGGCCACCGTCGTCGTGGCGTACACCGCGGACCCGCGCCGCCCCCTCGCGCACACCGCCTGGGTCGCCACGCCGGACGGCTTCGCGGTGTGCCCGCAGCCGGACTCGGCGCACACCGTCTTCCCCTGCAACGACCATCCGCAGGACAAGGCGGACTTCACCTTCCGCGTCACCGTGCCCGGCGGCCTGCGCGGCGTCGCGAGCGGTTCCCTGGTGGGCACCGAGACCCTCGCCGACGGCCGGGTGGCGTACACCTACCGGTCGCGTGAGCCGATCGCCACCGAGGTCGTGCAGATCACCGTCGGCGACTACGTGGTCACGAGCCGGCCCGGCCCGCACGGGCTACCGCTCAGGGACGTCGTGCCGACCGCCCGCGCCACCGCCCTGGAGCCCGCGCTCTCGCTCACCCCGGGACTGGTGGGCTGGATCGAGCAGCGGCTCGGGGCGTACCCCTTCGAGACGTACGGGCTGCTGCCCTGCAACTCCGACGACCCGGCCGCCTTCGACTTCACGGGCCTGGAGACGCAGACCCTCACGCTGTACAAGCCGAACTACCTCCTCCAGGAGGAGTCGAAGATCGGCTCGCACATGATGCACGAGCTGGTCCACTCCTACTTCGGCAACAGCGTCTCCCCCGCCACCTGGGCCGACCTGTGGCTGAACGAGGGCCACGCCGACTTCTACGGACTGCTGTACCGCTACGAGCGCGGCTGGGCCGACTCGATCGGCCTGACCACCATGGAAGCCCGCATGCGGGACACCTACGCGCGCGGCGACCAGTGGCGCACGACCTCAGGACCGGTCGCCTCGCCCAACGCGGCGAACCTCTTCGACAGCCAGCGCTACCTGGGCGGCGTCCTGGTCCTGTACGCGCTGCGGCAGCTGGTCGGCGAGGCGGTGTTCGGCTCCGTCGAGCGCACCTTCCTGGAGCGGTACCGCGACTCGGCGGCCTCGACGCGGGACTACATCGCCGTCGCCTCGGAGGTTTCCGGACAGGACCTGTCCGGCTTCCTGGGTGACTGGCTGTACGGCACCAGGACCCCCCGGATGCCCGGCCACCCGGACTGGACGGTCACGCCGGCGACCGCGTCGCTCGTCGCGCCGAACAGCCGGACGGGCGGGCACTACCACGACAACTCGGCCACCCTGTAGGACCCGGCCGGGGTGACGCAGCCGAGGCAGGGGCTCAGCCGAGGCAGGGGCTCAGTCGAGCCGGGCGGTGGGAATCTCGCCCGGCTCGAACTGGGCGCCGCGCTGCTGCGGGATGACCACCGCGCCGTGCTGGAGCGCCACGGTGCGGGTGGGCGCCGGGATCCGGATGCCCTCCTCGCGGTAGCGCCGGTGCAGGCGTTTGATGAACTCGTGCTTGATCCGGTACTGGTCGCTGAACTCGCCGACGCCCAGGATGACCGTGAAGCCGATGCGGGAGTCGCCGAAGGTGTGGAAGCGGACCAGCGGCTCGTGATCGGGGAGGGCGCCGGTGATCTCGGTCATCACCTCGGCGACGACCTCGATGGTCACCCGCTCGACGTGCTCCAGGTCGCTGTCGTAGGCGACCCCCGCCTGCACCAGGATCGTCAACTCCTGCCCGGGACGCATGAAGTTGGTCATGTTCGTCTTGGCGAGCTCCCCGTTGGGGATGACGACCAGGTTGTTGGAGAGCGAGCGGACCGTCGTCTGGCGCCAGTTGATGTCCTCGACGTAGCCCTCCTCGCCGCTGCTCAGCCTGATGTAGTCGCCGCGCTGTACGGTCTTGGAGGCGAGGATGTGGATGCCCGCGAAGAGGTTCGCGAGAGTGTCCTGAAGGGCGAGGGCGACGGCCAGACCACCGACCCCGAGGGCGGTGAGCATGGGCGCTATGGAGATGCCCAGCGTCTGGAGCACCACCAGGAAACCGATCGCGAGGACCAGCACCCGGGTGATGTTGACGAAGATCGTGGCCGATCCGGCGACGCCGGAGCGGGACTGGGTGACCGTCTGCATCAGCCCGGCGACGATCCGGGCCGCCGCCACCGTCACGACGAAGATGAGCAGCACGGTCAGGACCTGGTTGACGGTGTGCTGGACGCCGGCGACCAGCGGCAGCGCCGCCGCGGCGGACGCGGCGCCGCCCGCGATCGCCGCCCACGGCAGCACCGTGCGCAGCGCGTCCACGATGATGTCGTCGCCGCCCCAGCGGGTGCGGTCGGCGTGCCGGCGCAGCCAGCGCAGCAGCATGCGCAGCAGGAACGCCGCCAGCAGGCCCGCGGCCAGCGCGATCCCGGCGATCACCAGGTCGTCCACGGTGAGGTCCCGCGTCACCGGTCACCTCCGGGGAGGAGGACTGCGGCGACGGCCTGCGCCCACGGCCGGATGTGAAGTTGCGTCACGTTGCCACCTGCTCGATTCCGGGAAGTGCGGTCGTACCGGCCAGGAAGCCCCCCGTGGCCGGCGCGACCGCTCATCCTGCCGTATGCGGCACGGGAGTTCGTACGGGACCGGCGCCGGATCGGGTCGTTTCAGACGATTCCCTCGGCCAGTTCGGCCTGTTCCCGGTCGGTGTAGGCGGCCGTGGTGGGCGTGCCGTACGAGCGCCGGGCGACGAACCACCACACCGTGGCCAGGATCAGGACGACGGCGAGGGCGACGGACGCGTAGTTCATCGTGTCCGCCGTCACCGGTGACGACTGCGGCAGGCAGAACAGCACCGTCACACAGGCCACCCACACCACCGCGATCCAGCCGATCGGCCTGCTCCACCGGCCCAGGTTCCACGGACCCGGCTGGAAACGGTCGCCCGCGCGCAGACGCAACAGCACGGGAATGGCGTACGCCGGTGTGATGCCGATGACGTTGATGGCGGTCACCGCGCCGTACGCGGTGGTCGAGTACAGGGACGGCAGGGCCAGCACGCAGGCGACCGCCACCGACAGCCACACGGCGGCGACCGGGGTCTGGGTGCGGGGGCTGATCTTGCGCCACAGCGCCGAGCCCGGCAGGGCCTTGTCCCGGCTGAACGCGAACACCATCCGGCTGGCCGCGGCCACCTCGGCGTTGCCGCAGAACAGCTGTGCCACGATCACCACGAGCAGCAGCGCGCTCGCGCCGTCCGTGCCCAGGCCGTCGAGGAGGATCTGCGCGGGCGGCACCCCGGTCGCACTGGCCCGCGTGGCCTCGTAGTCCTGGATGGCGAAGGTGAGACCGGCGAGCAGCACGAAGCCCGCGAGCCACGACACCCAGATGGAACGCACGATGCCCTTCGCGGCCGACACCGACGCGTTGGAGGTCTCCTCCGACAGGTGCGCCGAGGCGTCGTAGCCGGAGAACGTGTACTGCGCGAGCAGCAGGCCGATCGCGGCCACGTACACCGGGTTGGACCAGCCGGTCTCGTTGACGAACTCGGTGAACACGAAGGACGGCGACTGGTGGTGGTCGGGGACGATCGCGAGCGCGCCCACGATGACCGCCACGCCCGCCAGGTGCCACCAGACGGATATCGAGTTGAGCACGCTGACCAGCCGCACGCCGAACAGGTTCAGCACGGCGTGCAGCAGCAGGATCACCATGAAGATCAGCATCGTCTTCTCCGGTGTCGGCTCGAAGCCCCACTGGAGGTTCAGGAACGCCCCGGTGAACAGGGCGGCGCCGTAGTCGATACCGGCGATGGCGCCGAGCAGACCGAGCAGGTTCAGCCAGCCCGTGTACCAGCCCCAGCGGCGCCCGCCGAGCCGGTCGGCCATGTAGTACAGGGCGCCGGACGTCGGATACGCGCTGGTGACCTCCGCCAGTGCCAGTCCCACGCACAGCACGAACAGGCCGACGCCCGCCCAGCCCCAGAGCATCACGGCGGGCCCGCCGGCGCCCATCCCGAAGCCGTACAGGGTCATGCAGCCGGACAGGATCGAGATCACCGAGAAGCTGATCGCGAAGTTGCCGAAGCCGCCCATGCGGCGGGCGAGGACCGGCCGGTAGCCGAGCTCGCGCAGGCGCCGCTCCTCGTCGTGCTGCGGCACGCCGGGGGACGTCGACGGCTCGGGACTGGGGGACATGGTGGGAACCTCCGGTGAGGGGACGGGAAACAACGGGTCGCGCGTCAGGCGCCGGGTCCGCGCGCCGCCGAGCGGCTGCGCGCACGGGCCTGGAGGAAGAGCCGCACGGCCTGGGACTGGTCGCCCGGATCCGCAGCGCGGTAGGCCCAGGGCAAGGGGGTGTAGTACGGCCCGATCGCCTCGAACACCCGGGCCGCCTCCTCGAACCGCAGCGCGCCCCACAGGGCGTGAGCCAGATGGTTGAGGTCGAGCGGGGAGCGTTCGTCCGGCCGGGACCGCTCGAACCAGGACGCGTACGACCGGCTCGCCTCACGGGTGGCGTCGTCGGCCACCCAGTACAGGTCGAGGGCGGCTGCCCGCCCGGTACCGCGCCGGTACCGCTCGACCTGGACGTACAGCGGCAGCAGGTGCAGCGCGGAGCCCGGCGGGGCGGAACCGGCCACCGAGTGGGCGTAGCCGACCGCCTCCGCCAGCCGGTCCGACGCCGCCTGCGCGTACAGGAACTGGAGCACGCGGTGGTGGGCCTCGCGGTTGTACGGGTCGCGCTTGTCGGCCTCGGCCAGCAGACCCCACGGCCCGCGCGGCAGCATCGGTTCGGGCGGCGCCACCCGGTGCTCCTCCCACAACTGCCGGCGGTCCAGCTGGGCGAGCGCCAGCAGACACACCCACGGCACCGGGTCCCGGGGCGCGGCCCGGGTGGCCGCGTCGCTCACGTCCCAGGCCTCGATCCACAGTTCGTGCGTGCGGCGGTGTCCCTCGCGCCGGGCCCGGAGCGCGCGTTCCACCGCGACCCGGGCCCGCATCACCGCCGCCGGGACACTGTCCGGTTCCTCGGCGAGCCAGGCGCGCACCACGTCGGTGCCGGCCGCCGCCGCGGCCAGGACCTGGGTACGCTGCGTCCACTGCCACCAGGCCGTGGTCCGCTCCAGCAGGGCGCGCATCGACATCCAGCGTCCGGTGCGCACCTCCTGGAGGGCGGCGCGCAGGTCGGTGTCGTGGCCCGCGGGATCGTACGCGGGACGAGCTCCGTCTCTGGCCATCAGCCGGCCCCGGGCTTCGGACCGGACGGGACGGCAGGGTGGAGTAACAACAGCCCTCCCCGGGGCGGCGGTTGAGGAGATCGCAGTGGTCGGCGGTCACTATAGGGGCGCCGGTCGCACGTCACGTCCGCTTCCCGGATCCTTTCGAACTTCTTTGCTGTACCGGCCACTTGACTGGCGTCCGGCCAGTGAACCGCAGGACGTCACCGCCGGCCGGCACCGCTTGACGCGGTACGGGAGGCGGCGGCAGGCTGTCGGGCTGTGATCACCGAGGAGGGGGCGTGATGACGGGTCCGGTACTCGCCGTCGACCAGGGCACGTCCGGCACCAAGGCGCTGGTGATCTGCCCCGGACGCGGCGTGATCGGTGCCGGGTTCGCCGCTGTCCGGCCCCGCCATCTGCCCGGCGGCCTGGTGGAGGTCGACCCGGCCGAGCTGTACGACTCGGTGGTCGAGGCGGGGACCCGTGCCCTGGCCGAGGCCGGGGAACCCGTCGTCGCGCTGGGCCTCGCCAACCAGGGCGAGACCGTGCTCGCCTGGGACCCGGCGACCGGCCGCCCGCTCACCGACGCCCTGGTCTGGCAGGACCGCCGCGCCGAGACCGTGTGCGCCGGACTGGCCCCGTACGCGGACGAGTTGCGGCAGCTGACCGGCCTGCCGCTCGACCCGTACTTCGCCGCGCCCAAAATGGCCTGGATACGACGGCATCTCACCACCGAGGGAACCGTCACCACCAGCGACGCCTGGCTGGTCCACCGCCTCACCGGCGCGTACGTCACGGACGCCGCCACCGCGGGCCGTACCCAGCTCCTGGACCTCGACCGGGTGGAGTGGTCGCCGCGGGCACTGGAGCTGTACGGCCTGTCCGGTGAGCGCCTGCCGGAGGTCGTCGACACCGCCGCCCCCGTCGGCACCACCACGGCCTTCGGCCCCCGGATCCCGCTCACCGCACTCGTCGTCGACCAGCAGGCCGCCCTGCTCGCCCAGCGGATCACCGCGCCCGGCGGCGCCAAGTGCACCTACGGCACCGGGGCGTTCCTGCTCGCCCACACCGGCGACACCCCCACCCGCGGCACCTCCGGACTGGTCAGCTGTGTCGCCTGGCGGCTCGGCGGACGCACCAGCTACTGCCTCGACGGGCAGGTGTACACGGCCGCCTCCGCCGTCCGCTGGCTCACCGACCTCGGCGTCATCGGCGGCGCCGCCGACCTCGACACGGTGGGCGGGGCCGTGCCCGACAGCGGAGGCGTCACCTTCGTCCCGGCCCTCGCCGGACTCGCCGCCCCCTGGTGGCGCGGCGACCTGCGCGGCTCGCTCACCGGCCTCGGCCTGGACACCGGCCCCGGGCACCTGGTGCGCGCCCTGTGCGAGGGCCTGGCGGCGCAGGTGGTCTCGCTCGCCGAGGCCGCCGCGGCCGACCTCGGCGAGACCCTCGACGTGCTGCGCGTCGACGGCGGTCTGACCCGCTCCGCCCTGCTCATGCAGACCCAGGCCGACCTGCTGCAACGCCCCGTCGAGGTGTCCGCCCTCCCCGACGCGACCGCGCTCGGCGCGGGCGCCCTGGCCCGGCTCGGCGCGGAACCGGGCCTGGCACTCGCCGACGCCCTCCCGCACTGGAAGCCCGCGGCCGTGTACGAACCCCGCGTCACAGCCGACGAGGCCGCCGAACGCCTGGCGGTGTTCACGGCGGCCGTGACCGCGCTGCTCGACGGGACGCCCGGATGACGGTCACCCGGCGGGGGGCACTGCCCGCGGTGACGTACGACGTGGCGGTCGTCGGTGCCGGTGTCGTCGGCTGTGCGATCGCCCGCGCCCTCGCCCGGCATCCCCGGCTGCGGGTCGCCCTCGTCGAGGCGGGGGACGACGTCGGGCAGGGCACCTCGAAGGCCAACACCGCGATCCTGCACACCGGTTTCGACGCGGTGCCCGGGTCCCTGGAAGCCCGCCTGGTCCGCGAGGGCGCGCGGCTGCTGACCGCGTACGCCGCCGAGTGCTCCCTCCCCCTCGAACCCGTCGGCGCGCTCCTCGTCGCCTGGGACGAGGAACAGCTCGCCGCGCTGCCCCGCCTCGCCGAGAAGGCCGGGCGCAACGCGTACCGGGACACCCGCCTGATCGGCCCGGCCGAGCTGTACGCCCGCGAACCGCACCTCGGCCCCGGCGCGCTCGGCGCCCTGCACGTGCCCGGCGAGAGCATCGTCTGCCCCTTCACGACGACCCTCGCGTACGCCACCCAGGCCGTCCGTCACGGCGTCGACCTGCACCTCGACTGCCGCGTGCGGCGGGTGGGGCGGCGGGAGGACACCCACGTCCTCGACACCGCCCGGGGAACCCTGCGCGCCCGCTGGCTGGTCAACGCGGCCGGCCTGCACGCCGACACACTCGACCGGCACCTGGGCCACGACGACTTCACCGTCACCCCGCGCCGGGGTCAGCTCCTCGTCTTCGACACGTTCGCCCGCCCCCTCGTCCGCCACATCCTGCTGCCCGTCCCCACGGCCCTCGGCAAGGGCGTCCTGGTCGCCCCCACGGTGTACGGCAACGTCCTGCTCGGCCCCACCGCCGAGGACCTCGACGACAGACGGGCCACCGGCTCCACCGCCGACGGTCTCGCTCTCCTCCGTGACCAGGGCCGGCGCATCCTGCCCGAACTGCTCGACGAGGAGGTCACCGCCGTCTACGCGGGCCTGCGCGCTGCCACCGAGCACGACGACTACCGCGTCCGCGCCCACCCCGGGCAGGCGTACGTCACCGTCGGCGGCATCCGGTCCACCGGCCTGACGGCCTCCCTCGCCCTCGCCGGCCACGTGACGGGCCTGCTCACCGAAGCGGGCCTGGACCTCGGCGAGGCCCGTGAGCTCGACCCGGTCCGCATGCCCGACCTCGGCGAGGCCTTCCCGCGCCCGTACCGCCGGCCCGGCCTGATCGCGGCCGACCCGGAGTACGGCACCCTCGTCTGCCACTGCGAGCGCGTCTCCCGCGGCGAGATCCGCGACGCCCTCACCGGCCCGGTCCCGCCCGCCGGCCTCGACGGCCTGCGCCGCCGCACCCGGGCCGGGGCGGGCCGCTGCCAGGGGTACTACTGCGGTGCGGCCGTGCGCGAACTGTTCGAGGAGGCGAGCCGGTGAGCGCCGGGCGCGGGGGAGGCGGGGCCGTCCCGGGTGGGGCGCGAGGCGGGACGGTGTTCCGGGACTCGGGTGTGCGGCGGGTCGGCGGTCTCCGCACGCTCGCGGAGGTGAGCCGGTGAGCGCCGGGCGCGGGGGAGGCGGGGCCGTCCCGGGTGGGGCGCGAGGCGGGACGGTGTTCCGGGACTCGGGTGTGCGGCGGGTCGG
>NZ_JBSFTY010000060.1:0-23560 GCF_053591515.1 Streptomyces sp. NPDC003011 | reverse complement strand
CGGTCTCGGCACGCCGGGCCGGAGGACGCGCGGTGCCGCGGTGCCCGGCCGGTCCGGGGAGGGCCGCGCGTGAGCGCCGAGCGTGACGTCGACGTGCTCGTCGTCGGCGCCGGCCCCGCCGGACTCGCCGCCGCCGCCCGGCTGGCCCTCGCCGGCGCCGGCCGGGTCGAGGTGCTGGACCGGGAGCAGCGGGCCGGGGGAACACCCCGGCACTGCGCCCACGGCGGCTACGGCACGCCGCTGCACCCCCTCACCGGCCCCGCGTACGCCCGCGCCCTCGTGACCGCCGCCGAGCGTGCCGGAGCCGTCGTACGCACCGGGGTGACGGCCCTGGACTGGGCCGGGCCCCTGGCCCTGGACACCGTCGGCCCGCACGGGCCGCAGACGCTCCGCGCCCGGGCGGTCGTCCTGGCCACCGGCGCCCGCGAACGGCCCCGCGCCGCCCGGCTCGTGCCCGGCACCCGCCCGGCCGGGGTGTACACCACTGGGGAACTCCAGCAGACCGTGCACCTGTACGGCCGGCCCGTCGGCACCCGCGCGGTGGTGGTCGGCGCGGAGGACGTCTCCTACGCCGCCGCCGACACCGTACGGGCCGCCGGAGCCCGGGTCGTCGCGATGGTCACCGACCTGCCCCGCCCGCAGACCGCGCCCGCCCGCGCCCTCGGCGCCCGTCTGCGCCACGGCGTCCCGCTCCTCACCGGTACCACGGTCATCGAACTCCTCGGCCACGGGCGGCTGTCGGGCGTGCGGGTCCGCCACCGTGACGGCCGGACGGCCGTGCTGCCCTGCGACACCGTCGTGTTCACCGGCGACTTCGTGCCCGACCACGAACTGGCCCGGCGCGGCGGACTCACCCTCGACACCGGCACCCGCGGCCCGGCCGTCGACGGTTCGCTGCACACCTCACGCCCAGGCGTGTTCGCCGCCGGCAGCGTCCTGCACGCCGTGGAGAGCGCGGCCACGGCGGCCCGCGAGGGCGTCCACGTGGCCGGCGCCGTCCTGGACACGCTCGCCGGAGCCGCACCGCCCGACGGCGTCCCCCTGCTCGTGGAGCCGCCGCTGCGCTGGATCGCCCCGAACCGCGTCACTGCGGCCGACCGTCTGCCGTACGTCCTGCGCACCGCGGTCCCGCTGTCCCGCCCGGTCCTGCGGATCACCCAGGACGGCCGTCTCCTGCACCGGGCACGCCTGTCACCGGGTACGGTCCTGCCGAACCGCACCCTGACCCTGACGGCCCGCTGGACCGGACGCGTGGACCCGCAGGGCGGGCCGGTGCGGGTCACGGTCCGGTCCGGGGCGGTGGTCAGATGACCTTCAGCCGGACCGGGGCGGCCAGTGTCAGCGCTCCTGGGACCAGGGGGAGCCACACGCTGGTGATCGGGTAGGCGAGACGGCGGCCGTGGCGCGTCCGGTCGGGCCACCTGCCGCCACGGGGGCCACCAAGGGCGGGCCGGTGCGGGTCACGGTCCGGTCCGGGGCGGTGGTCAGATGACCTTCAGCCGGACCAGGGCGGCCAGTGTCAGCGCTCCTGGGACCAGGGGGAGCCACACGGTGATGATCCGGTAGGCGAGGACCACGGCCGTGGCGACCGCGGCCGGGCCGCCCGCCGCCACCAGGGCCACCACCAGCGCCGCCTCCACGGAACCGATCCCGCCCGGCGTGGGCACCAGCGCGACGGCGACCGTCGCCGCCAGATACGCGAGCGCCATGTGCGCGGGCGGCACCGGCAGCCCCAGCGACATCCCCACCGCGACCAGGCCGGCCGCCTGCAACGCGGGAAAGGCGAGCGAGCCGCCCCACAGGGCGAACGCCCGGGCGGGCCGGGCGTGCACCGAGCGCGCCTCGCCCAGCGCGGTCCGCAGGAAGGAGAACGCGGCCGTCCGCAGCCGTCGTACGCAGCCGAGCACGCCCACGGCGACGACGAGCACGGCGGCGACGGCGGCCGGCAGCAGCGGGCCGACCGCCCCGTCGGGCAGCAGGGCGCCGAGGCGCAGCGCGCCGGGGAGGACGACGAGCAGCGCGGCCAGCAGACCCAGCCGGCCGACCGTCTCGGCCAGCAGGTACAGCGCGAGCGCCGCGGACGAGCGGGCGAGCGGAAGTCCGCACACCGTCATGAACCGCAGGTTGACCGCGCTCGCGCCCAGGCCGGTCGGCAGCAGGTGGTTGGCCGCGCCCGCCGCGAACTGGGTGGCCAGCAGCCGCCCTTTGGGCAGCGGCTCGACGACGGCACCCTGCCGGGTCGTGGCGGCCGCCACCCAGGTCAGGCACGTGGTACCGACCGCGGCGGCCAGCCAGGGCCACTCGGCGTTCCGCAGCTGGCCGAAGCCCTCGGCGAGCACCGACCGGTGCCGGACCGCGACGACGGTGACGAGCAGGAGCGGAAGGAGGCACAGGATCTGACGCAGCCGCCGGGCTGGGACGCGACGGGGGAGTCGTCCCTCGGGGAGGCCGGTGAGACCGGTGAGGTGGGGAAGCTCAGGGATCTCGGGGATTTCGGGGACGTGTACCGCTGTCACAGTGGAAGAGGTTGTCCGCCCCGCGCCAACTGCGGGTTGCGGAAGCGGGGACAGGGTCTTACGTACGGTCATCGGATCCCTCGGACGAGCGGTCAGCGGAAGGACGTTGACCTCAATCTTGCTTGAGGTTCTACGGTTCCTCTCATGAGCATGGAGACCACGGCCTGGACACAGCTGCACAGTGTCATGAACGCCGAGCAGGAGCGACGCCCCCTGGCCCGCGCGACGCTGCGCCGCATCGGCGCCTTCGCCCGACCGCACCGCCGCCGCATCGCGCGGTTCGTGGCCCTCGGGGTGGTGACCGCGCTGCTCGCGGTCGCGACCCCCGTCCTCGCCGGACGCGTCGTCAACGCGATCGTGTCGGGCGACGACGAGGGCACGGTCGTGCGCCTCGCCCTCCTCATCGCGCTGATCGCGGTGGCGGAGGCGGCGCTCGGCATCCTCGGCAGACGGCTGTCGGCGACGCTCGGGGAGGGGCTCATCCTCGATCTGCGGACCGCTGTGTTCGATCATGTGCAGCGCATGCCGGTCGCGTTCTTCACACGCACTCGTACGGGAGCGCTCGTCTCCCGACTCAACAACGACGTCATCGGAGCCCAGCGGGCCTTCAGCAACACCCTGTCCGGAGTGGTCAGCAACCTGGTCACCCTGATTCTCACCCTCGTCGTCATGCTGACGCTCTCCTGGCAGATCACCCTGCTCGCGCTGGCGCTGCTGCCGGTGTTCGTCATCCCGGCCCGGCGCATGGGCACCCGCATGGCCCGCATGCAGCGGGAGGCGGCGACGCTCAACGCGGCGATGGGCACCCGGATGACCGAACGCTTCTCCGCGCCCGGCGCCACCCTGGTCAAGCTGTTCGGCCGGCCCGAGCAGGAGTCCGAGGAGTTCGCGGAACGCGCCCGCCGGGTGCGCGACATCGGCGTCCGGACGGCCATGGCCCAGTCCGTGTTCATCACCGCCCTGACCCTCGTGTCGGCCCTGGCGCTGGCCCTCGTCTACGGCCTCGGCGGCTGGTTCGCCCTGCGCGGCACCCTCGACGCCGGTGCCGTGGTGGCCCTCGCGCTGCTCCTGACCCGCCTGTACGCCCCGCTCACCGCCCTCGCCGGCGCCCGGGTCGAGGTGATGAGCGCCCTGGTCAGCTTCGAGCGGGTCTTCGAGGTACTCGACCTCAAGCCCCTCATCGAGGAGAAGCCGGACGCCCGCGAGGTCCCCGACGGCCCGCTCTCCGTCGAGTTCGACGACGTCCGCTTCGGCTACCCCTCCGCCGACAAGGTCTCCCTCGCCTCCCTGGAGGAGGTGGCCTCCCTCGACACCCGGGGCGGCGCGGAGGTCCTGCACGGCGTCTCGTTCCGTGCCGAACCCGGGCAGACGATCGCCCTCGTCGGCTCGTCCGGCGCCGGCAAGTCGACGGTCGCGCAACTGCTCCCGCGCCTGTACGACGTCGACGAAGGTGCCGTCCGCGTCGGCGGCGTCGACGTCCGCGACCTGAGCGCCCGCTCGCTGCGCGGCACCGTCGGCATGGTCACCCAGGACGGCCACCTCTTCCACGACAGCGTCCGCGCGAACCTCCTGCTGGCCCGGCCCACGGCGACCGAGGCCGAGCTGTGGGACGCGCTGCGCCGCTCCCGCCTGGACGCTCTCGTAGAGTCCCTGCCCGACGGCCTCGACACCGTGGTCGGCGAACGCGGATACCGCCTCTCCGGCGGCGAACGCCAGCGCATGACCATCGCCCGGCTGCTGCTGGCCCGTCAGCGCGTCGTCATCCTCGACGAGGCCACCGCCCACCTGGACAACACCTCCGAGGCGGCCGTCCAGGAAGCGCTCACCGAAGCCCTGGAGGGCCGGACGGCGGTAGTGATCGCCCACCGGCTGTCCACCGTGCGCTCCGCGGACCTGATCCTGGTCGTCGAGGCCGGCCGCATCGCGGAACGCGGCACCCACGAGGAACTGCTGGCACGCGACGGCCGCTACGCCGAGCTCCACCGCACGCAGTTCGCCCGGCGGGCGGACGAGGTGCCGGGGACCGTCGCGGCGTAGCGGGACGGGCGGGATCAAGTGCCCCGTCGTCGCGGGGAGGAACTCCGCGGCTGTCGCCGTCGGCCGCCCCTCCCCGCGGCCCCGCGTTCCTTCCCGTGCGGCCAGATCCTGCCGGGGAACCACCCGGTGGACGACGCCTCGGTCAAGGGTTCCCGCCTCCTCGGTGCTGCGCGCGGCCGGCGGCACCCGGCTGCCGTGAGCGGCCTGAGCACACCGGGGGCTGTTTTGCCGGAGATTTCCGGATGAGGGCCACCGCGAGCCGCGGCGGGGAAGACTGGCGGCGTGTCAGAGATACGAACAGCTGTGGACCGGGTGCTGGTGCGCTGCGAGGCGGCGTGGACACCGGCCGTCGAGCGGCATGTGACCGGAGCCGGCGAGGACCCGGAGAGCTGGCTGCCGTCGGCGGCCGGGCTGCTGCGCGCCTCCTGGAACGAGGGCGGCCGGGACTGCGCGGTGGCCGCGGTGGCCGTCCTGGAGTACGCGCTCGACGTAGGGGAGAAGCGGGATCCGCGGCGGCCCCGCTGGGTGCTGCACCTGTGGCTGGCCGAGCGCACGCTGGCACTGCGGTTCGAGGACCACCGGCTGTCGGACGACGTCCACCACTACCTCGCCGCCCAGACCCAGGGCCGGCCGGCGGACGCTTCGGTGGCGGTCGCGGCGACCTACCCGGAGGAGCCCCCGCCCCGCCACTTCGAGCCGCCCCGGCCGTCACATCCGCACGCCGTACGGCTGGCCGAAGGGCTCCCGGCCGACGACCTGGTCCGGCCCTGTCTGCTGGCCCGGCTGGCGCAGTCCGCGCTCTTCCGCCTGGAGTCGGGCGACATGTCCGCGCTCGCGGACGCCGGGCGGTGGGCCGACGCGGCGTTCGCCGGTATCACCGCCGACCACCTGGAGGCCGGCCTCGTCAGCTCCACCACCGTCCACGCGACGCTCGCACGCTTCCGCGACCGGCCGAGCGACACACGGGGCGTACAACTGGCGCTCACGGCCGGCCGGTCGGCGCTGCGGGCGGTCGAGCACTCCCGGCGCCACGGCGTCCGCCCGGTCGGCGGCGAGGCGGCCTCGGCGCATCTCTCGTTCTCCCTCGCCCTCACCGCGTCTCTGATGCTCCATCTGGACGGGGAAGTGGTCGACGAGGCCATCGCCCAGCTGGAAGCGTTCCGCGCCTGCGCGCCGCCCGACGACAACGGGACCTACGCCGGGAACATGCCGGCGCTGCTGTGCGCGCGGGCCCTCCTCACCGGGTCGCACGCCGACCTGCGGCGCTCGGACGAGCTGTGGGCCGCGCTCCAGCGGGACCTGCCGCCGGACCACCCCCTGCTGCCGCACATCGCGGACAAGCGCACCGCGTGCGCCAAGATGGAGCAGATGCTCAGACGGCTGCCACGCGGCGCCTCACTGGTCAAGTTCGTGGGCCCGATGCTGGGACCGATGCTGGGCCCGCTGCTGAGCGGGGTGCAGCTGCCGCCCATCCGGATGTACGTCCCGCCGGGCCGCCCCGGCGTGCGCTCGCCCGGCCCCGGCCCGGAGGATTTCGCACCCTTCACCGGCGTCCCCCGGCCCGCCCAGGCGGACGCCGGACCTGGTCGCACCGGGGGCGTCACCTTCGTATGGCCGCCCGGGCCGCCCGCGGACGCGGGGCCTGCCGAGCCGGCCTCCGCGGCGGACCTCGACGGGCTGCCGCCGGACGCCGCGGCCGTGCGGGGCGCCCTGCTGGGCGCGGGGGTGAGCGATCCGCGCCGGCTGGCCCTGGCGGTGGACCAGTTGCAGGCCGTGCTGGCCGGGCCGCTGCCCGACGGGCGGCGCGGCTTCGCCGCCGCCGTCCTCGTGCAGCTGATGGCCGCGCAGTTCACCTTCAGCGAGGACCCGAGGGACCTGGAGCGGGTCGTGCGGTGCGGGGACGAGCAGCTGGCCCTGCTGCCGCCCACGAGTCCGCGGTACGTCGAGCTGCTGTGCGCGGTGGAGATGCACCGGCACGACCACGGGACACTGCACCAGGACGAGGCGACGGTCGCCCGGGCGTGCGACGCGCTGGCCTGGGCGGCCGGCCGGATGCCGGAGATGTCGGCGAGCTGGCTCGGTTGTGCCATCCCCTACGCGCAGGCCCTGGCCACCGTCTCCTGGCTGCGCCGGGACGTGACCGGCACCCAGGAGGCGGTACGGCTCGTCGAATTGGCGGCGCGGAGTCTCGAAGCCCTGCCGGGCCGGCCGGAGTACTCGCCCGAGCTGGCCGAAGTGCGCGAGCAGCTTCGTCCCGCCCTGGCCGCCGTCACCGAACTGGTCCGCCGCGCCCACGACGACGTCACCTGGCACCGCTACGGCGACGAGGAGTCCGTCTCCTGGGATCCGGCCGCCGACCGGGTGCTGCCGCCCCGGGCCCGGTTCGAGAACGCGCGCACCGCGCTCGGCGGGGCGGTGGAGCGCCGGGACTGGGCCCTGGCCACCGATGCCGCCGAGGCCGCGCTGGAAGCGCTGCCGCTGATGGTGTCCCAGGCACTGCACCGCGACGACCGCCAGGCCGTTCTGCGCATCGCGCTGCTCGGCCGCCGCTATCCGGCCCCGGCCGGCCCCCGCCGCACCGCCGACCTCCCGGACCGGCTCGCCGGGACGAGCCTGGCCCGCACCGCGTGCGCGGTGGCCCTCGCCGCAGGCCGCACGGAGCAGGCCGCGGCGCTGCTGGAGCAGGGGCGTGCGGTGCTGATGGGGCAGGATCTCCAGGCCCGCAGCGACGTCTCCGACCTGGCCGCGGTCCATCCGCACGCGGCCCGCGAGTTCACCGCCCTGGCCCGTCGGCTGCGGGAGACGGAGACGGCGGAGGCGGCGGGGGCGCCGGACGACGGGCCGGACAGCCGGCGGCGGCACGTGGCGGGCGCGGCGGACGGGCCCGGCGAGGCCGCGCGGATCCGGCACCAGCACGCGGTGGCCGAGGAGTGGCAGCGGCTGCTGGCCCGGATCAGGGGGCTCGACGGGTTCGAGCGTTTCCTGTTGCCGCCGAGCGCCGAGCAGATGCGGCGCGAGGCGGAACAGGGGCCGATCGTCCTGATCAACATCGACCGGCTGCGCTCCGATGCCCTCGTCGTGACGGCCCAGGGCATCCGGCTCGTGCACCTCGATGCCACCGAGGGGCGGCTCGCGCACACCGCGCGGCGGTTCCTCACGGCGGTCTCGGCGGGCGCGGGCGAGTCGCGCGCCCGGCGCAAGGAAGCCGCCGAGACCGTGTTCGACACCCTCGAATGGCTCTGGGACACCATCGCGGAACCCGTGCTCGCGGCGGCCGGCCTGACCCGGCCGATCCCCGAGGGCACCCCGCGCGGTGCGGTGCCCAGGCTGTGGTGGTCGGCGTCCGGGCCGCTGGCCCATCTGCCGCTGCACGCCGCAGGTCATCATCGGGCGGCCGCGCTCGGCGACGGGCGCTCGGTGCTGGACCGGGTCGCTTCCTCGTACACGCCGAGCATCAGGGCGCTGCGGCACGCCCGGCAGGCCCCGGCGGCGGGCCCGAGCGCCGGGCCCTTCCTGGCGGTGCGCCGGCCCACCGGCGCCGACGGGCGGGAGGGCGCGTCCGTGGCGGAGGTGGCGGCGATGGCCCGCACCCTGGGCGGACTGCGGACCGTGCAGGGTGCCGACGCGACGGTCCAACGGGTGCTCACGGAGCTGTCGTCGGCGGCCACCGTGCACTTCGCGTGTCACGGCCTCAGCGACGCCGAGGACCCGTCCAGAAGCCATCTGGAACTCGCCGACGGGCGGCTCGGGGTGCTGGACGTGGCCCGCGGACACTTGCCGCATGCCCAGCTCGCCGTCCTGCTGGCCTGCCACACCACCCGCACCGACCGCCTCCCCGACGAGGCCGTCCATCTGACGTCGGCGTTCCAGACGGCGGGCTATCCGCAGGTGGTGGGGGCGCTGTGGGAGTCGACGGATCTGGTGTCGGTACGGCTGACGGAACGCCTGTATCGCACCCTGCGGACGTTCGGCGGCGGTCTCGACGTCACCGACACCGCGCGGGCCGTGCACGGGATCGTACGGGAGCTGCGGGCGCGGCATGCCGGGTCGCCGCGGGTATGGGCGCCGTACGTCCACACGGGGCGCTGACGGGTGACGACGGGTGAGCGGAAGGACGACGGCGTGAGCACATCGGACAGGGCGGCCTCGATCGACCGGGAGACGGCCGGCGCGGCGTGTCTGGCGCTGGGGCTGATGCTGGAGGAGTGGTGGCTGCCGCCCCGGGAGTGGGAGGAGATCGCCGGGCTGCTCGACGAGCTGTGGGCGGCGGTCGCCGCGGTGGACGCGGCGGCGGTGGACGCGCTGACCGGTGAGCTGGAGGAACTGTCGGGCAGCCGGGTCGGCCGTATCGAGCGCGCCCAGGACGGGAGGTCGCGGGAGGACGGCGGCGAGAAGGTGCCGCTGCCCGAGCCGTACCGGGAGCGCGTCGTCGCCCTCGTGCACGCCCTCGACCCGGACTCCGCGCCCGGCGGCCCGCGGCCCGCGCCTTCCGAGCGGACCTGACGGCCGGCCGATGCTGTCGGTGGCCGCCAACGTCGCGATCGGTCTGCTGACCAGCCTCGTCGCTCTCGGTCTGACCTCGTTGTGGCAGCGGGGACGGCGGAACAGGGCGCTGAACCGCAAGGCCGCCTTCTTCGGCACCCGGCCGGGCGGTCACTGTGTGATCGTCGTCGGCACCAGACGCGGGCAGCCGGGCACGACCCAGCATCGGGATCTGCGGGCGGTCGTCGAACTGGCCGTGCTGCTCAGCGACCTGGGCTGCCGGGTGAGCGTGGAGTCCGGCGAGCTGCGCGGCAGCAACGACGACCGTACCGAGTTCTGTGTCGGCGGGCCGATCGGCGGATCCAATCCGCGCACCGGCGGGCATCTCGCGGCCCATCTGCCCGGGGTGACGATCACTCCGTTCAGTGACCGCCCCGATTCGGTGGCGATCACGGTCGGCGGGGAGCGCTACTCCTTCGACCGGGGGCACCAGGAGTACGCGGTGGTCGCCAAGTTCACACCGTCGGAGTCGAGCCGGCCGGTCGTGCTGGTGTGCGGGCAGAGCTCGGTGGCGAACCAGGCGGCGGTCCACTTCCTGCGGCGCGAGTACGCGCAGGTGGCCCGGTCGGTGGCGTCGGTGGACCGGTACTGCCTGCTGGTGAAGGTCTCCCACATCGGCGTCTACTCGTTCCACCGGTCGGTGCTCGAACGGGATGTGTCGGCGGAGGCGTTCGCGGCCGTCGGCTGAGCACCCGGAGGGAAGGCCCGGACACGGCGACGAGCACCCGGTCCCCTGTGCCGGGTGCTCGTCGGGCCCTCGAGGGCGCGGGCCGCCCGGTGGGCCCGTTCAGACCCCCGGACACTCCATGGCCGGATCGACGGCCGTCAGCGCGCCAGCGCGTCAGCACGTCGGCGTACCGGCGCGTCGGCGTACCGGCGGATCTCGCGGTGCGCCTCCCTGCCGAAGGGCCCGAGGCCGCGGCCGGCACCGAGCCTGATCTCGGGGTGCGTGCCCCGGTGCCGATGCGGGCGCGCCGGAGCCGGGTGCCACCTGTCTAACAAGGCCCGGAGTCGCACTCAACGGTTCTCCGGCGAACCGGACGATCTCCGGAGAACCGGGACGTCCGGCGGGCAGGCTCGGTTCTCCGGCGAACCGGACGATCTCCGGAGAACCGGGACGTCCGGCGGGCAGGCTCGCGAGACCGGGACGATTCGCCCGGCCGTATGCCAGACTCGGCGGCAACGCCGGTGCGAAGAAGAGGGGTTGCGCACGATGGGGCGTCCGCAGAAGGAGATCGTCCTGGACGGGTCACCGGTCCGTCTCTTCGCGTACTGGCTCCGGGACCTGCGCGGATCGGCCGGACTCACCCTGGATCAGCTGGCCCGCCGCACCGGGTACGGCAGGACGACCGTCAGCGACGCCATGCGCGGCGAGCACCATCCCACCCGTCCGGTCACCCTGGCGATCGTCGGCGCCTGCGGGGGCGACGTGCGGCGATGGGGCGAGTACTGGGCGCAGGTGCGCCGGGCCCTGGACCCCGACTGTCCGGACGGTCCGGCCGGGGTGACCCCGCCGCCCTGGGGACCGGCGGACCGCACGACCGGGGCGCACGCCGAGCGGTGCCCGGAGCACTGCGCGCGCACCGAGCCGCACGGCTGGTACACCGAGTCCGTGTCCACCCGGCTGAGGCTGGACACCCCGACTCCACAGGCGCTGGAGCGCCGGGTCGTGGTCGCGACCTGCGACGGGCTGGCCCGGATACCGGTCGGGGTCAGCGTGCCCCGGCGCGCCGGTGACAGCAGGCGCGGGCACGGGTTGCAGATCTCCGTCGTCCAGGGGGGACGGCTGGAGGGCGGCGGACCGCAGTACGAGAGCTACTTCGAGCGGTTCCTGGTGCTGCCCGCGCCGCTGAAGGCCGGGACGCGGCACGTGTACGAGGTGCGGCTGCGCATCCCGCCGGATCAGCCGATGGCACCGCACTTCGTGCACGTGCCGCTGACCCGCAGCGAGCACTTCCGGCTGCGGGTCCGCTTCGACCGGGCGAGGCCGCCGCGCACGGTGTGGCGGCTGGCCGGGGTGCCCACTGCCGTGATCTACCAGCAGGACCCGGGCACGCCGGCCCTGCGCCCGGACGAACAGGGGCTGGTGCACGTCGAGTTCGGGGCGATGAAGGTGGGCTACGGCTACGGGCTGTGCTGGCTGGAGGCGGGCACCGCAGGGTAGTCCGCCGCCGGAGTACGCAGCCTGGCGCGGACCGGCTCGGCGTCGGGATGGTGCAGGTCCTCGAAGAGCGCGAGGGCTCCCTCCCACAGGGCGCGCGCGTCCTCGCCCCGGCCGAGTGCCGCGTGGGCGTCCCCGAGGTGCTCCAGAGCCCGGGCCTCGTGGTAGAGGTCGCCCAGGGCCCGGTCGAGGTCCAGGGAGACCTCGTAATGGCCGATCGCGGCGGCGGGCCGGCCGAGCCCCAGTTCCGCGCGGCCCATGCCGATCAGGATGCCCGCCTGTCCGTCGAGGTGGCCGAGCCGGGTGTAGAGGTCCAGGGCCCGGCGTGCCCGGTCGAGGGCGACGGCGTGCTCTCCGAGCCGTTCCCACTGCTGGGCCACGGAAGTGAGGCCGTCGGCGAGCGCGAGCGGGTCCTTGGTGCGCTCCGCCATGGCGAGGGCGAGCCGGGCGTGCGGCAGTGCCCTGCGGGGGTCGCCGCAGGAGCTGTACACCCGGACCAGGGAGAGCCGTACCTCCCGCACGCCTTCCTCGTCGGCCAGGTCGCGGCAGGTGCGCAGGGTCTCGTACAGCAGGTCGAGCGCCTCCCTCGTGCGGTTCAGGCGGGAGAGGGCGTCGGCGAGCCGGCGGGTGGCGGTGGCCCGGGCGGCACGGTCCCCGGCCCGGCCTGCGGCGTCGCGGGCCAGTGCGTGCACGGCGGCCCGTTGGGCGCGGCGGCCGGAGCGGCGCAGATGGACGGCGCAGGCGTCGGCCAGCCGCCAGGCGTACGGCTCCAGGCCGGGGGTGGCGGCGGCCAGGGCGATGACGGCCTGGAGCGCGGACAGTTCCGCCTCGAACCAGCCGGTCGCCGCGGCGTGGCCGTCGATCGGCGGCTGCGCCGCGGTGGGTCTCGGCGCCCCACCGGGTGCCGGGCGCCACGGTTCGAGGTGATGGTCGGCCAGGCGCGCGGTGTCCAGGTAGTGCCGCAGCAGCCGTTCGGTGCCGTCCCGGCGCTCCCGCGGCAGGCCGTCGAGGAGTTCTGCCGCGTAGAGCCGGAGCAGGTCGTGGAGGGTGTAGCGGCCGGGGGTGTGCTGGCGGACGAGGTGGGCGGCGGTGAGGGTGTCGAGGAGAGCGGTGGGCGGTTCCGTGGCGCCGATGAGGCCCGCGCAGGCTGTGGCGTCGATCTCGGGCCCGGGGTGACAGCCCAGGAGCCGGAAGAGACGGGCGGCGGGCGGCGGCAGTAGCGCGTACGAACCGTGGAAGACGGTCCGCAGGTCGACATCCGCGTCGTGCACCCCGAACAGGTCCAACGGCGCTCGGGAGCGCCGCAGTTCGCGGACCCAGGCGCCGACCGAACCGGCGGGGGCGGCGGCCGTGCGGGCGGCGGCCACGCTCAGCGCGAGCGGCAGCCGGGCGCACAGGTCGACCAGCTCGTCGGCCTCGTGCGGCTCCAGGGCGAGCCGCTCGGCGCCCATCTGCCGCTCCAGGAGGGTGCGGGCGTCATGGCGGGGCAGCACGTCGAGGGCTATGCGCTGGGCGCCCTCGCGTACGACGAGGCCGTCCAGCCGGTTGCGGCTGGTGACGACGGCGACGGAACCGGGAGCGGTGGGCAGCAACGGCCGTACCTGGTCGGCGGAGCGGGCGTTGTCCAGGACCAGCAGCACCCGGCGGCCGGCCAGCAGGGTGCGCAGCAGTCCGGAGGCCACGGCGGTGTCGGCGGGGACGGCGGCGGGGGTGACGCCGAGGGCCTGGAGGAAGCCGTGCAGGGCCTCGCCGGGGTCCGTGACCGCCTCGTCGCCGAAGCCCCGCAGATCGACGTAGAGCTGCCCGTCCGGGAAGCGGGCCTGCGCCCGGTGCGCCCAGTGCAGGGCGAGCGCGGTCTTGCCGACGCCCGCGGTGCCCTCGACGACGGCGACGGCAGCCCTGCCCGTGGCGGGGTCGTCGGCCGGGCTCTGCAACGCGTCCAGCCGGGCGAGTTCGGCGTCCCGCCCGACGAACACGGAATGCGACAGGGGGAGTTGCCGGGGAGTACGGAAAGTGCCGGGCGACTGGCGGGCGTAGGCGCGGGCGGCGGTGGGACGCAGTCGCCGGGCGGCGTCGGCCTCGTCCCGCAGGGTGGCGAGCCGGCCCGCCTCGGGTCCGGGGACGTCCAGCGCGGCGAGGAGCGCGTCGAGGACTTGGGTACCGGGCAGGGTGGTGCCGTTGAGATAGGCGTACAGGCTGCTGGTGGAGACGTTGAGACGTCTGGCGAGCTCTCGGCGGTCCGGTGTCCTGCCGAACCGTTTCTCGGCCTGCACGACAGCGCGGGTCAGTTCGACCGCCAGCCGCTGCCCCAGCGCCTTCGCGTCCTGGCCGGGCGGCCAGGGGACTTCGCCCACCACCGTTCCTCCCCGGGGACGTTCGCGAGTCCGCACCGTGCGGATCCAGACGATTCCAGTGTGTTCCAGGACCGGGGGCGGCCGGACGGATCCGCGTGTTTGCCTGCGGATTCCACCCCGAGGGGATATCGGCCCTCGGCCGGCCGCAGAGGAGGACACCCGTGCAGACCCACTGAACGCCGCGCCGCACCCCGGCCCCGGCCCTCCGCGTCCACCTGCGGGACACGGGGGCCCGGTCGCGGGTCGGAGGGTTTCGGAGTGCTGCGGCGGGGCCGGCGGTCGCGAGGGGCGGAGGCGGGTCAGCGGTGCCCCCCGACCGGGAGAGGGGTCAGGCGGTCACGTCGGAACGGATGCAGTCGAGCACGGTGGTGGCGGCCGTGGCCCAGGTGTAACGGGCGGCCATCACCTCGCGGAGTTCCGCGGCGTCGCGGAACGCGGCCTCCGGGTTGCGTACGACGGCGTGGATGGCCTGGGTCCAGGTCCGGACGTCGGCCTTGCGGCTGCCCCGCGTGGCCCCCACGTCCACCACGGCCCGAGCCGCGACCGGCGACCGCTGAGCGCGCAACAGCATGCCCAGCCCGCTGCGGCCGCTGACCAGGACGGGCACCCCGCAGGCGATCGCCTCCGCGCCGGCCAAGCCGAACGCCTCCGCCCGGGAGGGCATCAGGACCAGACTGGCCCGCGCGAGGTCGTTCTTGATCCGCCGGGGATCGGCGGAGTAGCGGCGGGGAATGACGTCCACGTCGGGGTTGGCGACCCACTTCTCCACCCGAGCCGCCAACGCCGCGGACTCGTCGTCGGGGACCCCCCGTACGAGCAGGTGCCACGACCCGGGCTCCGCCGTCTTCGAGCTCGCCTTTCCCAGCGCCCGGGCCGCGATGTCCAGCCCCTTCAGATCGGCGTCCTCCAGGCGGCCCAGCAGCAGGATCTGGGGGATCTCCCCCGGCCGGGGCGGAGACACCGGGGTCCCGCCGTCGAAGCCCGGGTCGACGCGCACGGGTGCGGCCAGGTCCTGGTACTCGGGTGTACGCAGATGGGGCCACAGGGCCCGCTCCAGCCGGGGGCCGACCGGTACCGGGTGCAGCGCGCCCCGGCAGAGCCGGAGTTCCTGGTCCGTACGGTCCTCGGCGCGAGCCGCCAGGTCCCCCTCGGCGTGCGGCTTGTGGGCTTCGGCCTGGTCCGGTTCGACGTGCAGGAAGTGCAGCCGCCCGGCGTTCTTGAAATAGCGCTCGACCAGCGCCTTGGCGGCCGATCCTGTGACCCTGCCGTGCCCGAGGACGAGGTCGGGCACGAACCCGTCGGCGAACACCGGCGGCACCGACAGCGCCGCGTCCCTGCTGAGCCCCGGGCGAGCGACTTCGATCAGCCGCACCCCGTCCTCGGCCGCGTCCGCGCGCTCCTCGGGAGTCGCGGCCTCGACCATGACACGGACGTCAGCCTTCTCCCGGGCGAGCGCGACGCACAGTCTGCTGTTGAACGTGCTCAGGCCGCCGCGCGCCGGGAACCACTCGTCGGCGACGACCAGCACCCGCACCGGCCGGCCCGGCTCCCGCCGGGGGCCCCGCAGCGGATCACCGATCCCGGCCCGCTCCAGCAGCGCGAGAATGCCGTTCAGCCACCAGAGGAAGGACGAGGCGAACCGCCGGTCGTCCGCCGCCACGGTCCCGCCGTCGAGGCCCGACGCTTCCAGGGCCTGCCGGGCGTTCTCCCAGATGCCGTCCACCGAGTCCCGGATGAAGTGCGCTTCGGCCGTCGAGGGCAGTTCCCGGTCCATGCGGCCGTCGGGCCGCCGCACCACGGCCAGCGGTCCCGTCGTCCCCGCGTCCCTGGCTTCCGCCAGCCGGCGATACGTCCTGTGCTGGTAGCGGATCGCCGTCATGTGCATCAGGTAGCGGACGAAGTGCGGCATCTCCGGGCGGCGGTCGTCGGACCACGCCCAGGCACCGAGCCGCGCGTCCGCGCCGACCCGCCCCAGCATCCGCAACAGCCGCCGCTGCGACTCGTCGCCGCCCTCCTGCTCCGTCAGGTCGACGTCCCCGGGTGTCTCCTCCGGCAGCTTCCCCAACTCCAGTGTCACCGCGCCCAGATGGCATGCCCCGAGCAGCCCCACGACCGTCTCCAGCCGCTCGCGCAACCCGGACCACTCCCGGCCCGGACCGGCGCCGAGCAGGACCGACAGATTGAGGATCTCCCGGTGCCGGCGCAGGATCGCCTGGTCGAGCCGGTCGGCGGACTGCACGCCCGCCACCACGACCGAGCCGTGCACGGGCGGGGCGGGCAGGACGTCCGGCACCCGGACCGGCAGCGTGGCGTACAACTCCCGGTCGGCGTGCTGCAGTTCCTGAAAGCGTCCCCACATCGCCCGCAGGGACGCCACTCCCTCCTCGGCACGTGTGCCGTCCAGGGAGACGAAGACGTGGACCGCCACCTCCTGCTCCGTGACCTGACGGAACGTCACTTCCCGCTCCGCTGCCTTCCTTTTGGGCACGTGCGGTACACCCCCGCCTCGCGTCGCCACTCCCGGCGTTCTCACTACAGTTGAGTCCCCGCAGTCTAGGGCGGTTCCCCCCGGAACCGGCAGGGACGCGGTGTTGCTCACCCGGGCCCGCGAGTCGCCCGAGGCCGTCTCCACCTGGCGGCTTCCGCCGGCCGCCTGGACGCGTCCGCCCGCGCGGCCGAGGCGCCGGCGGCGGCGTACGACGCCGGTCTCGCCCGGCGCGTCGAGCAGCTGCGCGACGCGCTCGACCGGCTGGACAGGCTGGACCTGACGAGGTGATCACCTCACCTCCGCGTTCGTGCGGCCGGCCCACTGTGGCGGGTACCGGACGCCGTCGCCGAGACGACGGCCCGCGTGTTCTACGACGCCCCGGACGCCCCGGACGCCCTGCACACGGTCCGCGACGAACCGGCCGTCGTGCTGGCCCGTGGGACGCGGCTGGTCCGCGTCCACTACGGCGACGCCCCGGCGGCCTGGGCGGCCCGTCACCACGTCGGCAGTGAGAACCCTGGGGTCTGCGACAGCGCCCCGGGCGGTGCCGCAGGGGAGTGGCCCCGGTCTCGCTCGAACGTGACGGAGATCTCGGTGCGCCTCGCAGAGGCCGGTCCCTAAGCTGATCCCGCTTGTCAGCCGTGGTTCACCGACTCCTCCGTGAACGGAGGCCGCGGGTCCTGGCCGGCCGGGCGTCAGCCAAGCGGCGGTGCCAGCCGGAAAGGAGCCACCGCAGGCTGAAGGAACAGCCCTTGACCTGCAAAAACGCAGGCAGGGAGCCTAGGTCCTGGAGTACTTTCATGCTGCGTACCATGTTCAAGTCCAAGATCCACCGCGCCACCGTCACCCAGGCCGACCTGCACTACGTGGGATCGGTGACCATCGACGCGGAGCTGCTCGACGCCGCCGATCTGCTGCCCGGTGAGCTTGTGCACATCGTCGACATCACCAATGGCGCCCGGCTGGAGACGTACGTCATCGAGGGCGAGCGCGGTTCCGGGGTCGTCGGGATCAACGGGGCCGCCGCCCATCTGGTGCATCCCGGGGATCTGGTGATCATCATCAGTTACGCTCAGATGTCCGACGCCGAGGCGCGGGCGTTCGCACCCCGGGTCGTGCACGTGGACCGTGACAACCGTGTCGTGGCGCTGGGGGCCGACCCGTCCGAGCCGGTGCCGGGTTCGGACCAGAAGCGCAGCCCGCAGGCCGTCGTGGCCTGACCCCGACTTCGGACCAGGAAGCCTGCCCATGAGCGACATGGAGATCCGCGACGACCGGACGGCGGGCCGTCTGGAGGCGATCGCCGGTGGTGAAGTCGTCGGCCGCGTCGAGTACTTCGTCCTGGAGTCGCCCGCGTCCGCGCTCGTCCCCGTCCACACGATCGTCGAGCCGGCCCACGAGGGAAAGGGCATCGCGGGCTCCCTGGCCCGCGAGCTGTACGCCCTCGCGCAGCGCGAGGGAACCGTCGTCGCCCCGCTGTGCCCGTACGTCGTCAAGTGGGCCGAACGCCACCCCGACGAAGCTCCGGCGGCCGACCCCGAGCTGCTGCGCGCGGCCAAGAAGTGGCTGGCGGCGCACCCGGGACGGTTCTGAGCCACCACCGCGAACCCCCAGGAGCCCGCCTCGCCGGTGCGCGGGGAGCGTCGAGGGCGAGGTGCTGAATCCCTGAAGACGGAGAACCGCCGGTCGGCCGCCCCCTCGGAGCGGGCGGGTCTCGCCCCGGCGCCCGGGCCGTGCTGCGCACCGCTCCGAGCCGGGCGTACCGGTGGCGCGAGCGGATCGCCCACGTGTGGACCGCCCGCGTGCGGACCGCCCGATGGCGTCGGCATACACGGCATGCAGTCTGGTGAACCCCTCGGAACGATGCGTCACTTCGGAGTGTCCGGAGCATGGCGGCCGGACGCAGGGGCCGTGGGTCGGGCAGGCCGCACCCCGGGCGGGCCGGCCGGGCCAGACGCTTCACGCGGAGGAGTGAGTGGTGGCGCCGCTGCCGGGTAGGCGGGGGAGTAGTCCAGAGCCGATGTCGACGACTGGCCGGAGGACACCATGACGAACCCGTATTCGGATCCCGTGCACCCGGGACCCGGGCCGGTCCCCACACCGGGACCGGATCCGCAGCCCCCGCAGCCGTACCCCGACCCGGTACCGAACCCCACTCCACCCCCCGGTCCGGACCCGGTTCCCGGCCCGGACCCGACGCCTGGCCCGGCCCCGACCCCGGGTCCCGAGCCGTCCCCGGTCCCGCCGTCCCCCTCCCCCGTCCCCCCGGGACCGGAGCCGGTGCCGAGCCCGGAACCGGGACCTCCGCTCACCTGAAACGACCGCGGTGGGCGGCGGAACGACGCCGTCCACCGCAACGCCCGAGGGGCTGCCCGCACACCCCCCATCCACTGGTCCCTACTCCGACACCTCCGACCGGTCTCCGCCCCACAGCGTGTGGAACGACCCCTCCCGGTCGGTCCGCCGGTAGGTGTGCGCGCCGAAGAAGTCCCGCTGTCCCTGTGTCAGCGCGGCGGGCAGCCGCTCCGCGCGCAGGGCGTCGTAGTAGGCGAGGGCCGCGGCGAAGCCCGGAGTCGGGACGCCCTGGCGGGTCGCGGCGACGAGGACCTCGCGCCAGTCGTCCTGGGCGTCCGCGATCTCCTGGGCGAACGTGTCGTCGGACAGCAGGCTCGGCAGGTCGGCGCGGGTGTCGTAGGCCGCGCGGATGCGGTCCAGGAAGGCCGCGCGGATGATGCAGCCGCCGCGCCAGATCGCCGAGACGGCACCCAGGTCGATGTCCCAGCCGTACTCCTCGCTGCCCCCGGCGACCTCGTGGAAGCCCTGGGTGTAGGACACGATCTTCGACGCGTACAGCGCCTGCTCGACCCGGTCGGCGAAGGCGCCCGCCTCGGACTCGCTCAGCGGAGAGGCCTTCGGACCGGCCAGCCCGCGTGACGCCTCGCGCAGCGACGCGTGCCCGGACAGCGAGCGCGCGAACACCGCCTCCGCGATGCCGGAGACCGGGACGCCGAGGTCGAGGGCGATCTGGACGGTCCAGCGGCCGGTGCCCTTCTGCTCGGCCTGGTCCACCACCACGTCCACGAACGGCTTGCCGGTGGCGGCGTCCACGTGGGACAGCACCTCGGCCGTGATCTCGATCAGGTAGGAGTCCAGGCGGCCGGTGTTCCAGGTGCGGAAGATGTCGGCGATCTGGGCGGGCTCGTACCCGGCGACATCGCGCAGCAGCTGGTACGCCTCGCCGATCAGCTGCATGTCGGCGTACTCGATGCCGTTGTGCACCATCTTCACGAAGTGCCCGGCGCCGTCGGGACCGACGTGCGTCACGCACGGCGACCCGTCCGCGGCCTTCGCGGAGATCTTCTCCAGCATCGGGCCGAGCGAGTCGTACGACTCCTTCGGCCCGCCCGGCATGATGCTCGGCCCGTGCAGCGCGCCCTCCTCGCCGCCCGAGACGCCCATGCCGACGAAGTGGATGCCCTGCTCGCGCAGGTCGCGCTCGCGTCGCCGGGTGTCCGCGAAGTGCGCGTTGCCGCCGTCGATGATCATGTCGCCGGGCTCCAGCAGCGGGGCGAACTCCTCGATCACCGCGTCGGTGGGGTCACCGGCCTTCACCATGATGACCAGTCGGCGGGGCCGCTCCAGCGCGGCCACGAACTCCTTGGCGGTCTCGGCCGCGATGAAGTCGCCCTCGCTGCCGAACTCCTCGACCAGGGCGTGCGTACGCGACGCCGTCCGGTTGTGCAGCGCGACCGTGTAGCCGTTGCGGGCGAAGTTGCGGGCGAGGTTGCGGCCCATGACCGCGAGTCCCGTGACGCCGATCTGGGCTGATGTGCTCATGCGGTTGGCTCCTAAAGGATCCGGTTTTCGGGGGAATGCCGGTCGTGCCCGCCAGTCTGCCCCACTGACCATGGTGTCGTGCCGGCACACCGGCCCCGCGTCCGGGGCCGTTCGGTGTACCGCTCGCGCAGGCAGATACGCACGGAAGGCCCCTCCTTCCTCAGCCGGCGTCCAACTGACGTCCGTTCCCGGTCGCTTGCACCGCAGCGCGGCCGATTGCCGTCTTGTCATGGCCTGTTCGCAGCGCTTACTTTTGCCCCTCCTGACGCATGTCGAGGGGGCTTTCCATGGCCGTACGCGGCCGGCACCGCCGGTATCAGCCGAACAGGATCAACCGCGCCTCACTGACCGTCACGGCGGGTGGCGCCGGTATGGCGATCCCGCTGATCGGCACCGGCGTGGCCCACGCCGCCGACGTGGACACGTGGAACAAGGTCGCCGCGTGCGAGTCGACCAGCAACTGGAGCATCAACACCGGCAACGGCTACTACGGCGGGCTGCAGTTCAGCCGGTCCACCTGGGAGGCGTACGGCGGCACGCGGTACGCGCCCCGTGCGGATCTGGCCACCAAGGACCAGCAGATCGCCGTGGCGGAGAAGGTGCTGGACGGCCAGGGGCCGAACGCCTGGCCGGTGTGCTCGGACCGGGCCGGGCTGACCCGGGGCGGGGGCACCCCGGACATCCGGCCCGCCGGCGGCACCGGGACCGCGGAGAAGGCCGCCAGGAAGACGGGCGGCACCTCCGTCCGGGACGTCCGGCCGCAGACCACGCCCCAGTCCCGGGCCGGGACGGCCGAGATGTACACGGTGGTGCGCGGCGACTCGCTCTCCGCCATCGCGGACGCCCAGCGCGTCCGGGGCGGCTGGGAGGGGCTGTACACGGCCAACCGGACGACCATCGGTGCGGACCCCGACCTGATCGTGCCGGGGCAGCGGCTGAAGCTGGACTCCCAGGGCACCGCCACCACGGCGACCCGGAGCACCGGTACGTCCACCGGGAAGAAGACCTCGTCGAACCCCCAGGACACCGACTCCGAGGACACCGCGGAGAAGGCCACCAAGAGCCGTTCCCTGGTCGCGCCGGTCAGCGCCGGAGCGGGCACGCCCTACCGCAAGGCCGGGTCGTCCTGGTCGAAGGGCTACCACACCGGCGTCGACTTCCCGGTGCCCACCGGTACGTCCGTGAAGGCGGTCGGTGCGGGCAAGGTCGTCAGCGCCGGATGGGAGGGTTCCTTCGGCTACCAGGTGGTGATCCGGCACTCCGACGGCCGCTACAGCCAGTACGCCCACCTGTCGGCGATCTCCGTGAAGAGCGGTCAGACGGTGGGCGGCGGCCAGCGCATCGGCCGCTCGGGCTCCACCGGCAACAGCTCGGGCCCGCATCTGCACTTCGAGGTGCGGACGGGGCCCGGCTTCGGCACGGACATCGACCCGGTGGCCTACCTGCGGGCCGGCGGCGTCAGGATGTGACGCGGGTGCGGTGCCGGTCCAGGAGGGGCAGCGGAACGTAGGGGCCGCCGTAGAAGGGGCCGTAGAACAGGACCTCTTCGCGGATCGGCGGCGACGGCTCCTGCCGGCCGCCGCCGTCCGGGACCGACGACGGGCCCGGGATGACCAAACCCTCCGGAGCGGTGAGCGGCGCGGGGAGCACGCTCTGCGCGCCGGCCGGTCCCGGGACGGGCAGACCGTCCGGGACCGCGGCCGGCGGGACACCGGGCATGCCCTGCCGTACACCCGCACCTGACGGGAGCACCTCCCGTGCACCCTGCGGGACGACCTCCCGTGCGGGCGAGGGGACGAGCACGCTCCTGCGCAGTGCGGCGACCTGCTGCTCGGGCAGCCGCGCGAGGAGTTCCCCGGCCAGTTCCCCCACGGGGACCGGTTCGGCGGCGGGCTCCGGCGTCGCCGCAAGGACCGGCGTGGCCGGGGCGGCCGCCTCCTCGGCGTGCGTGCGGGCGAGCCGCTCCGTGGTCAGCAGGATCAGGCCGCCCGCCGCGACCACACCGCAGCCCAGGGCGAGCAGGGTGCCCGTGGTGCCGTAGCGGAAGGTTTCGCCGAACATCGTGATGCCGACCGCGGCCGCCACCATCGGGTTGACGACCGTGAGCATGGCCAGCGGGGCCGCGAGACCGGCGCCCCGGTAGGAGGCCTGCGACAGCAGCATGCCGGCCGTGGCCAGCACGCCGATCACCGCCAGGGAGGGCACGTCGCCCGCCGAGACACCGCCGGTCCAGTCGACGGCGACCGTCTTGGTGAACACCGAGGACATGCCGAACGCGATGCCGGACGCGGTCGCGAGCAGGATGCTGCGGACCGCCGGGTGCCGGTGCGCGGCCCGGCCCGCGATCATCAGCGTGATCACCGCACCCGCGGTGACCACGGCGACGAGCACGCGCTGGGTGGTGTCCAGCGACTGCGCGTCGGACGCGCCGACCAGGGACAGCAGACCCGCCAGACCCACCGTCGCCATGATCGCGCCCCGCCACGCGGTCGCCCCGGCCCTGCGGCCCACGAACAACGCGGCCATGGGCAGGGCGAACACGATGGTCAGCGCGCCCAGCGGCTGCACCAGGCTCAGCGGGCCGTAGGCGAGCGCCACCACGTGCAGGAGTCCGCCGAGGCCGTTGAGAGCGACCGCCGCCCACCAGCCCGGTCGGCGCAGCGGCGCGTACTGTTCGTCGGGGGAGGACGCCGCGACCTGCTCCTGCACGATCGCTCCGGCCGCGTAGGCGACGGCGGAGACGAGCGACAGCAGCACGGACAACGCGAGGGCACTCATGAGTTGCTCCTCTGCGTGTGGCGGGGGCGGGCTGCCCGGCGCGACGAACGGTCGGCTTCCATAACCACTACGATCCCGCGAAAATTCCTCGCCGTCGTCGTCCCTGAGCAGGCAATGGGTCCTACTGCCGATGGAGTACGAAACGGACCCCGTCATCCCCAAGGTGGGTGACCCGGGGGCCGACCCCTACTGGTCGCAGCCCTCAGGGGGCTTGGTACTACTGCTCTTCGTGGACCTTGACCCCGACCTCGCCGCGCTGGGGCCGCTCGGCGGCTTCTTCGCCCTGCGCACGACCGGAACCCCGAGCCCGGCGCCGCCGACCCTCGCGCACGTCTACGGGAACACCTCGGCGCACACCGGCGAGAACGCCGCCCTGCACGTCCGGGTCCGCAAGGTGGCCGACGCGCTGCGCGCCCCGCAGACGCGGATCGCGGTCTCGGTGGCCCAGCAGGGTCTCGCGGCCCGCCTGTGGTCGGTGGCGCTCGGCTGTGCCGTCCTCTACGAGCAGGTGCCCGACCTCGACCCGCGGCTGCTGCGCTGGGACCCCGCGGGCAGCGCCCCCGACGACCTGTGGCTGTCCGCGGTTCGGCCCCTGCCCGCGAACGCCCGGACTCTCACGGACGTCGTCCTGCGCGCCCACCTCCAGCCGCTGACGGACACCCTGCACGCCCGCTACCGCGTCGCCGAGGGCCTGCTGTGGGGCAACGCGGCCTCCGCGCTGGCGGGCGCCGCCCGGCAGCTGGACGGGTGGGCGCGACGAGACGCCGGCCCTGAACGGCGCCACGCACTACCTGGAGCACCTGCTCTTCAAGGGCACGTCCCGCCGCAGCGCCCTGGACATCTCGTC
>NZ_JBSFTY010000059.1:0-64260 GCF_053591515.1 Streptomyces sp. NPDC003011 | reverse complement strand
CGGCATGTGCGGGTCCCGGTCACCACCCGCGACGAGACCGGCATCCTGGCCGCCGCCTTCAACGAGCTGACCGAGCGCCGCGAACGCCGTCCTGGCCGAGCCGGCCGGCGGACGCCCGGACCTCCGAGAGGACCGCCGCGACGTCGGGCCTGGCCAGGGTCCCCTGCCGCACCACCACGGACACCCGACGCATCAGTTCCGGCCCTTCCAGGGCGATCCGGCGCACCGGGTAGCCGGGCCGGTCGGGCACCAGGTCCGGCACCAGGGAGACACCCCAGCCGAGGGAGACCAGGCCGAGGGTGGCGTGTGGATCACTGGTGCGGGCCACCACGTCGGGGGCGTAGCCGGCCGCGGCGCAGGCGTGCAGGGCGAGTCTGCCGAGCCCGGAGGACGGATCGAGGATCCACGGCCGGTCGGCGTACCGGGCCAGCGCACCGGCCGGTTCGTCGGCCGGTGCGCTGGCCGGCTCGTCGATCGGTTCGTCGATCGGCTCGTCCGCCGACGCGTCGATCGGCGCGTCGGCCGGTCCCTCCTGCGGGCCGACGGCCAGACGCACGCGGTCGTCGGCCACCGGCTCCTCGTACAGCCCGGCGACCGGCGGCTCGGGCACCTGGTCGTATCCCACGGCCAGGACCAGGTCGACCTGCCCGAGCCGGACGGCCTCCCGGCAGTCGGCCGCCGGCAGGCCCTGCAAGGTGATCCGCAGCTCCGGGTGCGCGGCACGGACCCGGGTCAGCGCGGGGACCAGGAGGGCAGGCCCTTCATGGAACGGCACGCCCACCCGCAGCTCCCCGTGCACCCGCCGGGTCACGGCGGCGAGTTCGGACTCCGCGGTCTCCAGGCTGGCGAGGATGCGCTCGGTGTGCCCGACCAGCAGCCGGCCCGCCGCCGTCAGCCCGGCCCGCCGGCGACTGCGGTCGACCAGCTCCGTACCGGTCTCCGCCTCCAGCGCGGACAGTTGATGCGACACCGCGGAGCGCGTGTAGTTGAGGGCCTCGGCCGCGGCGGCGATCGACCCGCGTGCCTCCACCTCGCGCAGCAGCATCAGTTTCCATACGTCAAGCACCATCCACCGTCATTCCCATCGACGCCGACCGTTGGCGAATTTCACGCCAGAACACGGGACTTCGGGGCGAGTCGACCGCTTGAATGGCCCAACCCGCTCGCGTTCCTCCCACCCCATCGCAGAAGGGTCCCGTGCGGTATGCCCACTTTGCTTCACCTCGACTGCAGTGCCCGCCCCGAGTCCGTCTCCGGGCAGATCACCGCCGAGTTCGCTGCGGCGTGGCGCGCTGCCCGTCCCGAGGGCGGGTACCTCCGCCGCGACCTCGCGGCTCATCCCGTCCCGCACATCGACGCGGAGCAGATAGAGATCGTCACCCGGCTGGAGAACGCGGGCGTCCGGGACCTGGACGAGGCACGCGGGATGACCCGGACCACGCGGGAGCGCCGGAGCTGGCGGCTGAGCTGGGAACTGATCGACGAGCTCCTGGCCGCCGACGTCCTGCTGATCGGGCTGCCCATGTACAACTTCTCCGTCCCCTCCGTCTTCAAGGCGTGGTTCGACCGGGTGGCCATTCCTCCGCTGATCGTCAGCGCCGAGACCGGCCGGGGCCCGCTGTCGGGCAAGCGGACCGTAGTGGCGACGGCACGCGGCGGAAGCTACGGACCCACGTCGCCCAGGCACAGCGACGACTTCCAGGAGCCGTATCTCCGCGCCGCCTTCCGCATGGTCGGTCTCGCCGACGAACTCCTCTTCCTGCACGCCGAGTTGACCAAGTCCGGCCATGTGCCCCGGCTCGCCCCCTTCCGCGACAGCGCCATCGGCTCACTGAAGCAGGCGGTGGAGAGTGCCCGCGAGGCGGCACGCTGCTGACCGTCGATTCGGCGCTGACTCATACGGGGTGCGGTGCGCGGGCAACGGGCGGGACGGGGCGGGGCGGGACCGCGCCGGGTCCGGCGGTGGGCGCTCCCGAACACGTGACTCAGGGGACCCGAACAACCCACGGAACCCAGGCAACCCCAGGGGAACCCACGCGACCCGTCACGACCCGTCAGGAGCCCACCCAGGACCCGTCAGGAACCGTCAGGACCCACGGGACTAGTCCGTGCGGGACGCCACGAAGTCGCAGAGTGCGTACAGGGCCCGCCGCGGTGGACCCTGAGGTACGTCCGCCAGTGCCGCACGGGCCCTGGCGAGCCGCTCGTCCATGACCGCCCGGGCCCCGCCCATGGCCCCGGACCGCTGGAGCAGCGCCAGTGTCCGGCGATGCGTCTCGCCCCGCACCCCACCGGGCGCGGTGAGCAGGCCCCGTAGCTCCTCGTCCCGGGGATCGCGGCCGTCCAGCACCAGCAGCACCGGCAGGCTCGCCACCCCGACCATGAGGTCCTTGCCCTGCTCCTTGCCCAACTGCCCCGAGGGCGCGGTGATGTCGAGCAGGTCGTCGCAGATCTGGAAGGCCACGCCGAGGTGTTCGCCGTACTCCGCGAGCGCCTCGTCCACTCCCCTGGGCGCGCCCGACTGGACCGCGCCGAGCCGCAGGGAGAACGACACCAGGGACGCCGACTTGCCCGAGACCACCTCGAAGTAATGGGACAGCCGGTCCTGCGCGGTGGCCGGTCCGGTCAGTTCCCGGAGCTGCCCCATCACCAGCCGCTCGGAGGCCTCGGCCTGGAGCGGGATCGCCGCGGAGGTCAGCCCGGCCGACAGCTGGGCCGCCTTGGCGAGCAGCCAGTTGCCGGATCTGACGGCGACCGAGTTCCCCCAGCAGGCGTTCACGCTGGTGACGCCGTGTCGGACCAGGGCCTCGTCCATGACGTCGTCGTGATGGAGGGAGGCGGTGTGGATGAGTTCGGACACCACGGCCGCCTCGACCACGCCTTCCGCCCCCGGCACGCCGAACTCGGCCCCGAGGAGGGTGAGCAGCGGACGCATCCGCTTGCCGCCGGCGGTGACCAGGTGCCCGACGACCTCCGCCAGCCGCGGGTCGGGCACCGCCGCCACACATTCCAGCAACCGTGTCTCGGCCCGTTCGAGGTTCCGGAGCATACGGCGCTCCAGTGCCCTTTCCCGTAGGTCGAGCCGGCTGACTATGGACCGTCCTCGCACCCCTGCGGTCAGCGCGGGCATCTGGTGTCTCCTCCGAGTCGCGGCGTGGAGGGCCATGGCCTTCCACGCCGGAGCGTAGGAACACACTCCCGAACCGCGACAGGAATCCGGGCGAACCTGTCCGCAAACGGACACCACCGCACCGGCCCCGACACCCCCGCCCCGCGCGCCTACCCCACCCATGGCATCAACCTGCCACCGCCCGGCCGACTCCGGCAGCCACACCCTGTCGAGACCGCACAGGCGAGACGGCACACACCAGATCTTCTCCCCACACGGGCCGTCTCCCTCCCCCGGCACAGACGCCAACCTGTGCTCAACCTGAGCTCAACCAGGCTCACCCCGCAACCGGTCAAGTGTCGTACGGGCTTGGAGCACCGCCTCCTCGGCGGTCAGCCGTGCGCCACGGTCGAACGCCTCCGTGAAGGCGGTCCCGCGCAGGGCAGCCCGTGCCGCTGCCGTGATGCGGTCGACGTCGGCACGCTCGGCGGGCGGCAGCGGGGCGCCGGCGCCTCGCCGGGCCGCGTCCGCCGCGCCGAGCAGCAGAGCCGTGCACGCGGCGGCACACTCGTGCCCCCGCAGGACCGCCGCGCCCGCGAGACCCTCCAACGACAGGGCGAGGGCGCGCGGCTCGGCGAGCGAGCGGGCGACGTCCAGGCCCCGTAGGTGGTGAGCGGCGGCCTGGACCGCGTCGCCGCGGAGTTCCGCGATGAAACCGAGCTCGGCGAGGAGCAGGTGGTCGCCCGCCTGGGACGACACCTCCGCGTGGCCGTCGCGGATGCGCAGCAGGTGTGCCTCGGCGGCGTCCAGGTCGCCGGAGCGGCGCGCGCCCAGGGCGAGACCCATCTCGGAGTGGATTTCGCCGTACTTGTAGCCCTGTTCGAGGGCGATGCGGCGTGCCCGCTCGTGCAGGTCGCGGGCTCGGTCCCAGTCACGGGCCAGCAACGCGAGCCGGCCGAGCCCGGAGAGCCGCGCCGAGACCTCCGCCTCCAGACCCAGTTCCCGGGCCATCCGGAGCCCTTTGTGCTGGCGGCGCGCCGCTTCCTCGTACTCGCCCTTGATCTCGGCCAGCGCGGCCAGCGGCGAGACGGTCTGCAACTCTCCCCAGCGGTCGCCCAGTGCGCGGAAGAGATCAGCGCTGCGCAGCCCATCACGGCCGAGCCCGGCGAGGTCGCCACGCACCAGCGCCGACATCGCCCGCAGGCCGAGCGCGGCGGCAGTGCCCCACTGATCCCCCGTGGAGTCGGACAGGGACAGGGCACGGTCGTTCAGCTCGTCACCGTCGGCCGTGGCGCCCGCGCTGAACAAGCCGTACGCGCACAGCCAGAGGCCGCGGGCGCGGCGCACGGGGTCGGGGACGGCGTCAGCGGCACGGACGGCGGCGGCCACATCACCAGGGTCGCCGGTGAGAAGCGCGAACGCGGCGTGCAACAGCACGAGTTCGGGGGAAGTGTGACGCGGGGAGCGGGCATCCTCCGCACGGGTGGCGAGGACGGCCCGCAAACTGCGGCGGGCCTCGGTGAGGCGGCCGCGTAGGAGCCACCACCAGGACAGGGCGGTGGCGAGCCGCGTGGACTCGTCCCCGTTGCCCAGTGCCGCGCGACGCACCGCCTCGTCGAGCGCCACGCGCAGATTGCCGGCCTCGGCGTCCAGACGGGCGAGCCAGGGCTGCTGCCCGGCAGTGCGCAGCCGGGGCTCCGCGCTTTCGGCGAGGGCGGTGTAGTGGCGCAGATGACGGTCGCGTACGGCGGTGAGGTCCTCCACCTCGCGCAGCCGCTCCCTCGCGTACACGGAGACAGACTCCAGGAGCCGGTACCGTGGCCCGGTCGGCGCGGCCACGACGGCCACGAGGGACCGGTCGACCAGCCGTGTCACGAGGTCGAGCACTTCCTCCCGGGTGACGCCCTCCCCCGCACACACCGCTTCGGCGGCTTCCAGGTCACAGCCGTCGCTGAAAGCGGCAAGACGGCGCAGGACGATGCGCTCGGGCGCGCTGAGCAGTTCCCAGCTCCAGTCGATCACCGCCCGCAGGGTCTGCTGGCGGGCAGGCGCCCCCCGCCGTCCCGAGGTCAGGATCCGGAACCGGTCGCCGAGACGGGCGGCCAGCTCCTTCACGCCCAAGGCGCGTACGCGGGTCG
Organism: Streptomyces sp. NPDC003011; assembly: GCF_053591515.1. Lineage (NCBI taxonomy): Bacteria > Bacillati > Actinomycetota > Actinomycetes > Kitasatosporales > Streptomycetaceae > Streptomyces > Streptomyces sp. NPDC003011. The sequence goes on along the minus strand of NZ_JBSFTY010000059.1, from coordinate 59,013 downwards.
CGGCGAGTTCGAGGGCGAGCGGAATGCCGTCGAGGCGGCGGCAGATCTCCGCGACGGCGACACGGTCGTCCGGGTCGGACGCATCCGGGTCGAGCGGGAAGCCGGGGGCGGAGGCGGCCGCGCGCTCCAGGAACAGCCGCACGGCGTCGGCGGTCGGGAGGGGCTCGACGAGGAACACCGCCTCGCCCGTCAGGCCGAGCGGTTCCTGACTGGTGGCCAGGACGCGCACGCCGGGCGCGGTGCGCAGGAGAACCTCGGTGAGTTCGGCGGCGGCGTCCACGACGTGCTCGCAGTTGTCCAGGACGAGCAGGGTGCGACGATCCCGCAAGGCGGCGGCGAGGCGGTGCACAGGGGAGGGGGCGCCGGCGCCGGCACCCGGTACGACGGAGGGAGCGTCGTCCCTGATGCCGAGGGTGGTGGCGACGACCTGGGCGAGGTCGGCAGCGGCACCGCCGCGGACGCCGGCCAGTTCGACGAGCCAGACACCGTCGGGGAGTTCACCGGCACCGGCGCCGGCCTCTGCCGCGGCGCCCGCCGCCACGGCCAGGCGGGTCTTGCCGACTCCGCCAGGCCCGGTGAGGGTGACCAGCCGTGTGGAGTCGAGGAGGTGGGAGAGGTCGGTGAGGGCCTGCCGGCGGCCGATGAGCGCGGTGAGGGGAACGGGCAGATTCGAGTGGACGCCCGGCGCGGGCAGGTCCGCGACCGCGGTGGGAGATCGTTCCGCCTGGCCAACGAGGTCCCCCCTGATCGAGCGGGGCCGAGAACCCGGGGAGGGCCGGTCACGCCCCCCGCTGCCAGGTGCCGCGGACACGCTGCCAGGTGTCGCGGACACGGGTGTCAGCTCCGGATCCTGCCGGAGCACCGCATGGTGCAAAGCGCTGAGCTCGGGGCTGGGATCGATCCCCAGCTCTCCGGCGAGGCGGGACCTCAGTTCCTCGTACGACGCGAGGGCCTCGCTCTGACGTCCCGACACATAGAGGGCCCGTATCTGCAAGGCACGTAGGCGTTCCCGCAGCGGGTGCTGATGCACGAGGTCGGCGAGCTCTCCCGCGAGGAGCACATGGTCTCCCGCGCCCAGGCGGGCCTGCGCCTGTTCCTCCACCGCTGACAGCCGCTGTTCGGCGAGGCGCTGCGCGGTTCCCCGTGCGAACTCCTCGTCGGCGAAGTCCGCGTACGCGGGACCCCGCCACAGTTCGAGGGCTTCCGTGAGCAGTCCGGCCCGCGCGCCGGGGTCCCGTACGAGGCGAGCCTCGCCGACGAGGGCGCCGAACCGTGCGGCGTCCACCTCGTCGGCGTCGCCGTCGAGCCGCAGCCGGTAGCCCGGCGGCTGCCGCACCACCCGTTCCCGGCCGAGGACCCGACGTAACTGGGAGACCCTGGCCTGCAGGGCGCCCGCCGGTCTGCCCGGCGGCCGGTCGCCCCACAGGTCGTGAATGAGGCGGTCCGTCGCGACCGGCCCGCCATCGTGCGCGAGCAGGTCCGCGAGCAGCGCACGGACTTTGACCTCGGGAACTCTGACAGCCTCCCCCTCGTCGTCCCACACCGCCAGTGGCCCCAGAACCCCAAACCGCATGCGAGTCACTGTATATGTGCCTGCATATGTCCAGGTGGCTGCGGACCCGGGCGCCGGTTCGCCCTGTCGCCGGGCGACCCTCAGCCGGCCCGCAGTGGTTCCGAAGGTTTCCCGAAGCGCCCTCACGCACAGTCGTTCCCGCCGGGTGGCACCGCGGGCCCGGCGAGAACGGCACACGCGGGGAGGGAGCGTGACGCATGACCAAGCACGCGGGCACCAGGGCCGTGGTCGTCGGTGAGGCGAGCGACAAAGGCCTGGCCATCGCCACGCGCCTCGTGGAAGGCGGTGCGGAGGTCCTGCCGGCCGCCCGTACCCCGCGGGAGCGCGTCCATAGGGGCGGCGAGCTGGGCTCCGCCGCCCGTGTCGTCGCACCGGCCGCGCTGGAGGGCTGCCTCGGGCCCGGTGACGACGTCGATCTCCTCTTCGCCGGCGCCGTGTCCACCGCACGGCCGCTGCTGCCGGAGCCTGAAGGACGGCGGCGCGGTCGTCCTCACCGCCCCCGCCCGTCCCCGGCGCCCGTGCACGCGCACGCGCTCGCGCTCGCCACAGAGCTCGTCTCCCACGGTGTCCGCGTCAACGCGGTGGCCCCGGGCTGCATCGAGGGGCCGGGCGGCGACGCCGTACCCCTGCCGCCGCCGGGCCGTCTCGGCGCCGCCGAGGAGATGGCCCGTGCCGCGCTCTTCCTGGCAACCGACGCGACCTTCACGACGGGCGCCCGACTCCCCGTCGACGGCGGCCGCGGTCAGCCGTGACCCGACGGCCGCCACGGAACCCTACGGCCGGCCGCGATCCGACCCCACGTGGCACCGGAAACACGCGACCGGCGCCCGGCACCACATCTCGCGCCCGGCCCGGACACCGCATCCCGTCCGGCCGGAGGACAACACGTCCCCAGAAGACCCGGAGCACACCACATGAGCACCCCACCCGGCACCGCGGCCGGTTCCGCCTCAGGGACCGGCGCCGTATCAGGCTCGAACAGCGAGGGCGAGGAGCAGCGGAGGCTTCCGCTCCTCGCCCTCCTCGCCCTGGCCACCGCCGTCTTCATCACCAGTCTCACCGAGACCCTCCCCGCCGGTCTGCTGCCCGCGATGAGCGGCGACCTTCGCGTGAGCCAGTCCGCGACCGGACAGACCGTCACCGTCTACGCGATCGGCACCGCCCTGACCGCGATCCCGCTGACAGCGGCCACCGCGGGCTGGCGGCGCCGGCGCCTGCTGCTGACCGCCATGAGCGGCTTCGCCCTCGCCAACACCGTCACAGCCGTGTCGTCCCACTACGGGCTCACGATGGTGGCGCGCTTCGTCGCGGGCGTGGCGGCCGGTCTGGCCTGGGCGCTGCTCGCCGGTTACGCGCGGCGCATGGCACCCGTCCACCTCCAGGGCAGGGCTGTCGCCATCGCCATGGCGGGCATTCCCCTCGCACTCTCGCTCGGCGTGCCCGCAGGAACCTTCCTCGGCGAGGTCACCGACTGGCGCGTGGCCTTCCTCGCCATGACCGCGCTCACCGTGGTGCTCCTCCTGTGGATCGTCGCGACCGTGCCGGACTACCCGGGGCAGGAGCGCGGCGAGCAGCCGAAGATGCTGCACGCCCTGCGCGTCCCGGGCGTGACCCCGGTCCTGTCCGTCACGCTCCTCTTCGTCCTGGCGCACACCATCCTGTACGCCTACATCGCCACCTTCCTCGACGACCTGGGCCTGAGTGACAACACCGACTTGGTGCTCCTCGTCTTCGGCGCCGCCTCACTGGCGAGCATCTGGATCGTCGGCGCCCAGATCCACCACCGGCTGCGCGGCCTCACCGTCGCCGGCGCGCTGCTGGTCGCCGTGGCCTCCGCCCTCCTGGCCGTCCTCGCCGATCACACCGCCCTCGTCTACACCGCCGCCGTCCTCTGGGGCCTGGGGTGGGGCGGCGTGCCCACCCTTCTGCAGACCGCCGCCGGCGACGCGGCCGGTGACCACGCCGACGCGGCCCAGGCGATGCTCGTCACGCTCTGGAACGTCGCCATGGCCGTCGGCGGCATCCTCGGCGGCGTCCTGCTCGACCTGATCGGCAGCGACTCCTTCCCCTGGACCGTCCTGCTGCTCCTGCTACCGGTACTCGCGGTCATCCTCCACGCACGGGACCACGGCTTCCCCGCCAGACGACCGACGGCATAAGACGCCGACCCGGCCTTCGGAATCCCCGCGTACGGGCTTCCGAAGGCCATCCGCGATGACGGAGCAGCTTGAGCAAGTCTGCGGTGACGACCCAGTAGGCGTTGCCCAGGCGCAGGACCGTGCACGGATACCGGCCGCGCTTGGCAAAGTCGTACCCGTGGTGCGGCTCAGGGACAGCGCACGGTTCGCCGTCTTCAGGTTCCACGGCCGCAGGCAATGCGAGCAACTCCTCGCGCGTCAGCCTCCGGGGCAAGTCACAGCGCCGCAGAATCACTCCATCCAATAACAAGAGTTTTGTTAAAGTAGCTCCATGGCCACGTCTCCCCACCCCGCTCCCGGCGAAGGCCCCGTCCGCCCGGTCTCCGTATCACTCCACGAAGGCACCATCGCGGCTCTCAAAGCACGTACCGGCAGGCGCGGCATGTCCGCCTATGTCGAAGCCCTCATCCAGCGCCAGCTGGAGCGCGACCGCCTGCGCGAACTCATCGAGGACGCGGAAGCCGAACACGGCCCCGTCGACCAGGCCGCGGTCGAGGCCAAGCGAGCCGTCCTGCGTGGTGACACCGCGGGCTCGACGGACGCCGCGTGAGCGGCACCCTCGTCCTGGACTGCGTAGGCCTGTCCAAGCTCGTACGACGCACACCCGAACTCACCGAGTGGCTCGCCGCCGCCGAGGCCGAGGACATCCGCGTCATCACCAGCTCGGTCACCCTCGTCGAAGCCCGCGACCCCAAGACCAACCAGGCCCGATTCGACTACGCCGTCTCCCGCGTCAACATCGTCCCGCCCACCGAAGCCATCGCCCGCCACGCGAGCAAACTGCTCGCCGCCGCTGGCCTGCACGGCCACAAGTACGCCATCGACGCCATCGTGGCCGCCACCGCACTCGCCTCACCCGCTCCCGTGACCGTCCTGACGTCAGACCCTGAAGACCTCCGCATGCTGTGCGGCCCCGACATCCGCGCGATCAAAATCTGAACCGCACCGAACCTTCGCCCAAAAGATCTTCCCCGAGCACGGAGGGTGCCGACAGGCCGTTCCAGGGGAACCGGACCGGCAAGGAGTCGATGAGCTGTTCGCCGAGGCCGGGATCGACGACCGCCGCCTGTACGACGGGAGCCGCCACACGGCCGGCACGATCCTGAACGAGCTGGCGTCGACATGCCCACGATCATGGAGATCCTGCGGCACACACAGATCAGGCAGACGAGGCGGTACGTGAAGGGCAGATCACACCTGTCGAAGGAGGCGATGCGGCGCATGGGCGAGTTTTTCGTGTCTGCTCCCCCGGCGCCCGATCGGGGCCCCAGTGAGACCAAAACTGAGACCGTCGACAGCCGCGCGGCCCGCGCTCAGCGCCGCCGCCGTATCCGGTAAAAGCAAAAGCCCCAGGTCACGGCGAGTGAGTCCTGAGGCTTCGGCAGAGCCGCCTTCGGGATTCGAACCCGAGACCTACGCATTACGAGTGCGTTGCTCTGGCCATCTGAGCTAAGGCGGCGCGCTGTCGACACCATGGTGCGATCAGCAACGCCGGTAAGTCTACACAGTTTCCGAGGGTGCTCCGAACCAGCCCCGGCGCGGGAACACCGGGGCCGCGATCAGCCCGTTCGCGCGGCTATGAGCAGCGTTTTCCGTCCGTCGGAGGGGTGCCGCGGAGCAGGTACGCGTTGATCGTGGAGTCGATGCAGGCGCTGCCCCGGCCGTAGGCGGTGTGGCCGTCGCCCTCGTAGGTGAGCAGGCGGGCGGAGGAGAGCTGGGCGGCCAGGGCGCGGGCCCAGCGGTACGGTGTCGCCGGGTCGCGGGTGGTGCCGACCACGACGATCGGGGCGGCGCCCTTCGCCTCGATGCGGTGCGGCTCGCCGGTGGCCGCGACCGGCCAGTACGCGCAGTTCAGGGAGGCCCAGGCGAGGCCCTCGCCGAAGACGGGGGACGCCTTCTCGAACGCGGGCACGGCCTTGCGCACCTCGTCGGGGGTGTCGAAGGCCGCCGGGAGGTCGAGGCAGTTCACGGCGGCGTTGGCGAACATCAGGTTCGCGTAGCTGCCGCCGGCCTCACGCTCGTAGTAGCCGTCGGACAGCACCAGCAGGCCGGCACCGTCGCTCTCCTTCATGGCCGAGGTCAGTGCCTCGCGCAGCTGCGCCCACGCGCCCTCGTCGTACATCGCCGCGATCACGCCGGTGGTCGCGAGGGACTCGCCGAGTCTGCGGCCGTCCGCGTCGCCCGCGGGGATCGGCCGGGCGTCCAGCTTCTCGAAGAAGGCCTTGAGGTTCCGGCCGACCTCGGTGGTCGTCGTGCCCTTCCTGCCCAGCGGGCAGTCCGGCTGCTGCACGCAGTCCTTCGCGAACGACTGGAACGCCGTCTCGAACCCCGCCGTCTGGTCGAGGTTCATCCGGCGCGCGGACAGCGAGGGGTCCATCGCGCCGTCCAGGACCAGCCGGCCCGCCCGGTTCGGGAAGAGCCCCGCGTACGTCGCCCCGAGGAACGTCCCGTACGACGCCCCCACGTAGTTCAGCTTCCCGTCGCCCAGCGCCGCCCGCACGATGTCCATGTCCCGGGCCGCCTCCACCGTGGACACGTGCCGCAGCAGTTCCGGTGAGCGGGCGCCGCAGCCCTCGGCGAACTGCTGGTACGCGTCGACGAGGTCGTCGGTCTCCCGCTGGTCGTCGGGCGTGATGTCCGTCTGCGTGTACGTGTCCATCTGCCGCCCGCTGAGACACTCCACGGGCTCGCTGCGGGCGACGCCGCGCGGATCGACCGCCACCATGTCGTAGCGGGCGCGGACCTCCGCCGGGTAGCCGATCCCGGCGTACGCCTGGAGGTAGCCGATCGCCGAGCCGCCCGGTCCGCCCGGGTTCACGAGGAGGGAGCCGAGGCGCTTACCCGGGCCCGTGGCCTTCTTGCGGGCGACAGCCAGCCGGACGTCACCGTCGCCCGGCTTCGCGTAGTCGAGCGGCGCCTTCAGCGTGACGCACTCGAAGCCGGCGACTCCGCAGGAGCGCCAGTTCGGCTTCTGCGCGTAGTACGGCGCCAGGGCGGCCGGCGTGGCCTGCGGCAGTGCGGCGAGCGCCGCGTCCGCCGCCGTGCCGGCGGTCGTGGTCGCGCTCCCCGAGGAGCAGGCGGAGACCAGCAGCGCGGCGGAGACGAGGAGAACACCGCCGGTACGGGCTCTGCGGAGACGCGGACCGGGAGTGGGGCGGCTGTGCGTGCGGGGGCTCGGGCCGGGCACGTCGGTCCGGTCCGCTGTCGTGCTCGGGCGGGAGCTGCGCCTGTTGTACATCAGCCGAGCGTAACTCTGCGCTGCGGCCCGAACGCCCTCCGTGCATGCCATGCCTCGGACGAGTGACAGGGTCAACCCGCGCCAGGTGAAGGCGGCACCCGCTCCGAGGGACGTGGTCGACCCGCTCCGGGGGACGTGGCCGACCCGCTCAGAGGAACATGGCCGGCCGCTCACGGAGCCGTGATCAGCCCGCTCTCAGAGCCATCGTCATCGCCTCCACCGCCAGCAGCGGAGCCACATTGCGGTCGAGGGCCTCGCGGCACGCGGTGATCGCCTCGATGCGGCGGAGCGTGGACTCCGGCGATCCGGCGCGGGCGAGCCGCTCCAGGACGTCCTCGACATCGCTGTTCGCGATCGCCACCCGGGAGCCGAGCTGGAGGGCGAGGACATCGCGGTAGAACGCGGTGAGGTCGGTCAGCGCGAGGTCGAGGCTGTCGCGCTGCGTGCGGGTCTTGCGGCGCTTCTGCCGGTCCTCCAGCTCCTTCATGACCCCCGCCGTCCCTCGTGGCATCCGGCCGCCCGGGGAGGCGCCCATCGCCATCTTGAGTTCCTCGGTCTCCTTGCCGTCCATGTCCTCGGCGAGCTGCTTGGCGTCCTCGGCCGCCGCGTCGACGAGTTCTTGGGCGGCTCTGAGACAGCCGCCGATGTCGTCGACTCGGAGCGGCAGCTTGAGGACGGCGGCCCGGCGCTGGCGCGCGGCCGGGTCGGTGGCGAGGCGGCGGGCCCGGTCCACATGCCCCTGGGTGGCGCGTGCGGCGGCCATGGCGGCGGCCGGCTCGACGCCCTCGCGGCGTACGAGCATGTCCGCGACGGCCTCGACGGAGGGCGTGCTCAGGTTCAGGTGGCGGCAGCGGGAGCGGATGGTCGGCAGGACGTCCTCGATGGAGGGGGCGCACAGCAGCCACACCGTGCGGGGGGCGGGCTCCTCCACGGCCTTGAGGACGGCGTTGGCCGACTTCTCGTTCAGCCGCTCGGCGTCCTCGACGAGGATGACCTGCCAGCGGCCGTTGGCCGGCGAGGTGAACGACTTGCGGACGGTGTCCCGCATGTCGTCGACGAGGATCTGCGACCCGACGGCGGCGACGGTGGACACGTCGGCGTGGGTGCCGATCAGTGCCGTATGGCAGCCGTCGCAGAAGCCGCAGCCGGGGGATCCGCCGAGGGCCCGGTCGGGGCTGACGCACTGCAGCGCGGCCGCGAACGCCCGCGCCGCCTGGTTCCGCCCCGCTCCGGGCGGCCCCGTGAACAGCCAGGCGTGCGTCATCTTCGACGCCTCGGGCTGCGGTGTGCCGGCAGAGACCGCGGTGACGAGGGCATCGGCGTCCCGGGCAGCGGCGGCAAGCTGCTCGCTCACCCTCTCCTGGCCGACCAGGTCGTCCCAGACGGTCATGCGTCACCCGCCCTTTCGTCATGTTTCGCCGTGCGAGATCCATTGTGCGGGGTGGCACTGACAACCGGGGCGGGGCGGGCAGAGCCGGGGTCCCTGCGCGGCGGTGGCGCCCGGCACGTACGGAGCTGCCGCGGTCCGGGTTTGGCCGAGCCGCACGGGCGGCGCGGTCGGCAGCCGAGCAGCGTGGCACCGCGCCGGGGGGGGAGGCCGAGACCCGCGAACCGCGGGCGGGCCCGCCGGGGCGCCGGCGTGACGTCGGCGACGAGGCGCACAGCCGGACGACGGTCACCCTGCGGCAACCCCCGCTCCGGCCCCCGCCCCCGCCCAGTGGGCGTCGGCCAGGGGGCCGCGCACCCGCGTCAGCCCCGCCGCCCCCGGCCGCGCCGCCCGCGTCCCTCGTCGGGATTCTCGTCGTCACGCTCCAGCGGCCCGAGCAGTTCGTCGGCCAACGTGGGCAGATCGTCCAGCGGCGTCTCCTCCGCCCAGTCCGACCGGGCCCGCCGCCGCGGCGTCCCGTCCTCGTCGAGCTGGGGCAGCTCACGCGTACGGTCGTCGCCACCGCCCGGCCGGACCCCGGTCTCCTCCTCCCGGAAGAACCCCGGCGGAACCCGGTCCGAGGGAGCCTCATCCCGAACGGGAGGCAGTACGGCCGTCTCGTCCGCGGCACCCGGCGGCGCGACCGGAGGCAGCACGGCGGTCTCGTCCGCCGCACCCGGCACCACCGGAGGGAGCACGGCCGTCTCGTCCGCCGCGCCCGGCGGAACCGGCGGCTGCGGCAACTCGGCCGTCACCTCGGAGTCGGGCCCACCGGAACCGGATCCAGAGCCAGCCCTACCGGACCCTGACCCCGATGCGGACGCGGACGCGGACGCGGACCCGGACCCCCGTGCACCCGCGCCCTTCTCGTCACCGACCCGAGGCAGCACCGCCGTCTCGTCCACCGGCCCGCCGGACGCGTTCGTCGGCGTCACCACCGGCGTAGGCACGGTCATCGCGTCCTGCCCCGCACCGGAAGCCGTCGGCCGCCCGGGCTGCCTCGACTGCCCCGACCGTCCCGCCGGCCCAGAGGCACCCGCCCCCGAGCCTGCCCCCGCCGTCGGCGGCTCCGTCGGCCTGGGCCCTGCCTCCGCCACGGCCGCCGCCTGCTCGGCCAGTCGCCGCGCCTCCTCGGCCCGCAGCAGCGCCTCCTCGGCCTTGCGCTGCTTCTCCAGGCGCCGCGCCTCGGCCTCGGCACGCAGCCGGGCCTCTTCCTCGGCCTGCTTGCGGCGCCGCTCCTCGTCGGCCTTGCGGCGGGCCTCTTCCTCGGCCCGCGCCTTCTCCTCGGCGAGCAGCCGCTGTCGTTCCTCCTCGGCGCGGCGGCGCGCTTCCTCGGCCCGCAGTCGGGCCTCCTCCGCCTGCCGTTCGGCCTCACGCCGCTGCGCCTCCTCCAGCTCGCGGCGCTTGCGCTCCTCCTCCTCGGCGCGCAGCCGCTCCAGCTGCTCCTGGCGCTCGCGCTCCAGGCGCTCCTCCTCGGCCTTGCGGGCGGCCTCTTCCTCGGCCTTCCTGCGCGCTTCCTCCTCGGCCCTGCGGCGCGCCTCCTCCTGAGCCCGGATCTCCGCCTCGGACAGCGGCAGCATCTGGTCGAGCCGGTGCCGGACGACGGTCGTGACGGCCTCGGGCTCCTGGCCCGCGTCCACCACCAGGTAGCGGCCGGGATCGGCGGCGGCCAGCGCCAGGAAACCGGAGCGCACGCGCGCGTGGAACTCGGCCGGCTCCGACTCCAGCCGGTCCGGCGCCTCGGTGAACCGCTCGCGCGCGATCTCCGGCGAGACGTCCAGCAGCACGGTCAGATGCGGTACGAGTCCGTCGGTCGCCCAGCGGTTGATGCGGGCGATCTCGGTCGGGGACAGGTCACGGCCCGCCCCCTGGTACGCCACCGAGGAGTCGATGTAGCGGTCGGAGACCACGACCGCGCCGCGTTCCAGCGCGGGCCGCACGACCGTGTCCACGTGCTCCGCGCGGTCCGCCGCGTACAGCAGCGCTTCCGCGCGGTGCGAGAGCCCGGCGCTCGACACGTCCAGCAGGATCGACCGCAGCCGCTTGCCGACCGGCGTGGCCCCCGGCTCGCGCGTGACGACCACCTCGTGGCCCTTGGCCCGGATCCACTCGGCGAGCGCCTCGGCCTGGGTGGACTTCCCGGCCCCGTCGCCGCCCTCCAGGGCGATGAAGAAGCCCGAGGACGCGGGCACCGTCACCGGGTCGTCGCCGCCGAGCAGCGCGTCCCGCAGGTCGTGCCGCAGGGGCACCCCGGAGCGGTCGTCGACCTTGGCGAGCACCAGCGCGGCCACCGGCAGCAGCAGCGCGCCGACCAGTATCAGGGTGAAGGCCGCGCCGCCGTGCGCGAACACGAACTTGCCGTTCTCCAGGCGGTGCGGGCCGATCGCCGCCGCCACCAGGGGCGCGATCACCGCGCCGAGCGCCACGCACACCCGGACCACCGCGTGCAGGTGCTCGGTCGTGCGGGCCCGCCGGTACTCCTCGGTCTCCTGATCCAGCAGGGTGTGGCCGGTGTTGGCGGCCACGCCCGCGCCGGCGCCCGCCAGCACGACGATCAGCAGCACGCTGGTGACGTCCGGGACGAGTCCGGCGGCCAGCAGCGCGACACCGGTGAAGGCGATCGCCAGCGCCAGCAGCCGGCGCCGGGACAGCGTCGGCAGGAGGGAGGGTGCCGTACGGATGCCGACGACCACTCCGCCGGTCAGCGCGCCCACCAGCAGGCCGTACAGCACCGGCCCGCCGCCCAGGTCCTTGGCATGCAGTACGGAGACGGCCACGGCGGCCGCGACCGCTCCCGCGACGGCCGCGCAGGCCGGCACCAGCAACGGGATCGCGCCGGTACGGCCCTTGTCGACACCCGTGCCCGTCTTGGGGCGGCGCAGCCCTTCCAGCGGCGAACGCGCGCGCGGGGTGCGGGTGCCGGGCAGCTCCAGGAACGCCAGCACCGACAGGGACGCGGCGAACAGCCCGGCGGCGACGTACGAGGCGAGGGCGGCCTGGTGCTGGGCGAACCAGTCGATGCCCGACCCCAGCAGGTTGTTCAGCAGACCCGCGACGACGAGCGCGACGGCCGCGAGCGGGATCGCCACGAAGCTCGTACGCAGCGACAGGCTGCGCAGGGCGCCCAGGTGGTCCGGCAGCGGCCGTACCGTCGCGCCCTCCGGCGGCGGGGCGGGCAGCAGCGCGGGCGCCGCGCTCTCGCGGCACACCGTCCAGAAGCGCTCGGCGACTCCGGTCACGAAGGCGGTGACCAGGAGGACGGCCAGTGCGTCGTCGGGTGTCCAGTCGATCCACAGGGGCGCCACGATGAGCACCGCGGCCCGCAGCCCGTCCGCGCCGACCATGGTCCAGCGCCGGTCGAGCGGGCCCTCCTGGGAGGTCAGCGACGTGAGCGGGCCGAGGAGCACGGCTCCGAAGAGCAGCGTCGCGAGGATGCGCACCCCGAAAACGGTCGCCACTGCGAACGCCACGCCTCGGTAACCGCCGCCGAACGAACCCTCGACGATCGCCGCCTGCAGGGCGAGGAGGACCAGCACCACAAGCGCGAGGGTGTCGCCTACAGCGCCCACGAGTTGTGCGCTCCACAGCCGTTTCAGCTGCGGCCGACGCAGCAGTGCGCGGACGGCGCGCTCGCGGGAGTCCGCGAGCAGGGCGTCGTCGGGGGCCGGGTGAGGGGCCGTTGGCTGCTCCGCTGGGGTCATGCTTTCAGCCTATCGGGACGCACCGACAGCCTGGAGGGCCCGTCCGAACGTGTGCACGCCCCGACACCAAAGTGATGCCGGGGCGTTGGTTTCGCGAAGCCGCGGTGCGGAATCCGCGAGGAAGAACAAATCCCTTGCCGCTCGGCCGCCGCGGGCTCAGTCCTCGGACGCCGTCTTCGAAGCCGTCGCCTTCTTGGCGGTGGTCTTCTTCGCCGTCGTCTTCGCGGTCGTCTTCTTTGCGGCCGTCGTCGTCTTCTTCGCGGCGGTCTTCTTGGTGGTCGTCGCCTTCTTGGCCGGAGCCTTCTTGGCGGGCGCCTTCTTCGCCGTCTTCTTGGCGGGCGTCTTCGCCCGCTTCTCGGCGAGGAGTTCGAAGCCGCGCTCCGGGGTGATCTCCTCGACGCTGTCGCCGGAGCGCAGGGTCGCGTTGGTCTCCCCGTCGGTGACGTACGGCCCGAAGCGGCCGTCCTTCACCACGACCGGCTTTCCGCTGACCGGGTCCTCGCCCAGTTCCTTCAGCGGCGGCTTGGCGGCCGCCCGGCCACGCTGCTTGGGCTGGGCGTAGATCGCCTGCGCCTCTTCGAGGGTGATCGTGAAGAGCTGGTCCTCGGTCTGCAGCGACCGCGAGTCCGTGCCCTTCTTCAGGTAGGGGCCGTAGCGGCCGTTCTGCGCGGTGATCTCCACGCCGTCCGCGTCCGTGCCGACGACACGCGGCAGCGACATCAGCCTGAGCGCGTCCTCCAGTGTCACGGTGTCGAGCGACATGGACTTGAACAGCGAGGCCGTACGCGGCTTGACGGCGTTCTTGCCGGTCTTCGGGGTGCCCTCGGGGAGCACCTCGGTGACGTACGGGCCGTAGCGGCCGTCCCTGGCGATGATCTGGTGGCCCGACGCGGGGTCGGCGCCGAGTTCGAAGTCGCCGCTCGGCTTGGCGAGCAGTTCCTCCGCGTACTCGACGGACAGCTCGTCCGGGGCCAGATCCTCCGGCACATCGGCGCGCTGGTGGTTCTCGGAGTCCTTCTCGCCACGCTCGACGTACGGGCCGTAGCGCCCGACCCGCAGCATGATGCCGTCGCCCACCGGGAACGAGGACACCTCACGCGCGTCGATCGCGCCCAGGTCGGTCACCAGTTCCTTGAGGCCACCGAGGTGGTCCCCGTCGCCGTTGCCGGCCTCCGCCGCGCCGCCGTTGCCCGTGCCCTCGCCGAAGTAGAAGCGCCTCAGCCACGGTACGGCCCGCGCCTCACCGCGGGCGATGCGGTCGAGGTCGTCCTCCATCCTGGCGGTGAAGTCGTAGTCGACGAGCCGCCCGAAGTGCTTCTCCAGGAGGTTGACCACGGCGAAGGACAGGAAGGACGGCACCAGGGCCGTGCCCTTCTTGAACACGTAACCGCGGTCGAGGATCGTGCCGATGATCGACGCGTACGTCGACGGGCGGCCGATCTCGCGCTCTTCGAGCTCCTTGACCAGGCTGGCCTCGGTGTAGCGGGCCGGGGGCTTGGTGGCGTGCCCGTCGACCGTGATCTCCTCGGCCCTGAGCGCGTCGCCCTCGCTCACCTGGGGCAGCCGGCGTTCCCGGTCGTCCAGTTCGGCGTTGGGGTCGTCGGCGCCCTCGACGTAGGCCTTGAGGAAGCCGTGGAAGGTGATCGTCTTGCCGGAGGCGCTGAACTCGACGTCCCGGCCGTCGGCCGCCGTGCCGCCGATCTTCACCGTGACGGAGTTGCCGGTCGCGTCCTTCATCTGGGAGGCGACGGTCCGCTTCCAGATCAGCTCGTAGAGCCTGAACTGGTCGCCGGTCAGTCCGGTCTCGGCCGGGGTGCGGAAACGATCACCCGAGGGGCGGATCGCCTCGTGCGCCTCCTGCGCGTTCTTGACCTTCCCGGCGTACGTCCGCGGCTGGGCCGGGAGGTAGTCGGCGCCGTACAGCTGGGTGACCTGGGCGCGGGCGGCCTTGATCGCCGTGTCCGACAGCGTCGTGGAGTCCGTACGCATGTAGGTGATGAAGCCGTTCTCGTACAGCTTCTGCGCCACCTGCATGGTCGCCTTCGCGCCGAAGCCGAGCTTGCGCGAGGCCTCCTGCTGGAGCGTCGTCGTACGGAACGGGGCGTACGGCGAGCGGCGGTACGGCTTCGACTCGACGGACCGGACGGCGAACCGGGTGTCCTCCAGAGCGGCGGCCAGGGCCCGGGCGTTCGCCTCGTCGAGGTGGAGGGTGTTCGCGCTCTTGATCTGTCCCAGGGAGTCGAAGTCGCGGCCCTGCGCGACCCGCCTGCCGTCGATGGTCTGGAGGCGGGCGACCAGCGACGACGGGTCCGACGCGTCCCCCGCGCGGCCGGTCGCGAAGGTGCCCGTCAGGTCCCAGTACTCAGCAGAACGAAACGCGATGCGCTCGCGTTCCCGCTCCACCACGAGCCGGGTGGCGACGGACTGGACACGGCCGGCCGACAGGCGCGGCATGACCTTCTTCCACAGGACCGGCGAGACCTCGTAGCCGTAGAGGCGGTCGAGGATGCGGCGGGTCTCCTGGGCGTCGACCAGCTTCTGGTTCAGCTCGCGCGGGTTGGCGACGGCGGCCTGGATCGCAGCCTTGGTGATCTCGTGGAAGACCATCCGCTTGACCGGGACCTTGGGCTTCAGCACCTCCTGGAGGTGCCAGGCGATCGCCTCGCCCTCCCGGTCCTCATCGGTGGCGAGGTAGAGCTCGTCGGAGTCCTTCAGGAGGTCCTTGAGCTTCTTGACCTGCGCCTTCTTGTCGGCGTTGACGACATAGATGGGCTGGAAGTCGTGCTCGACGTCCACGCCGAGGCGGCGGACCTCGCCGGTGTACTTCTCGGGCACCTCCGCGGCGCCGTTGGGGAGGTCGCGGATGTGCCCGACGCTCGCTTCGACGACGTAGCCGGGGCCGAGATAGCCCTTGATCGTCTTCGCCTTGGCAGGCGACTCGACGATGACGAGTCGGCGGCCGCCCTGTGCGGTCTCGCTGGTCGGGGACAACTTCGCTCTTCTCTCCGGTCGGCGCTTGGGGTCTCTCCCCAGGCCTTGTTCCCGGGGTCGGGTCATGCTGACGCTGCGGAGTGTGACGGTACATCCCGCCCCCGTGTCAAACGGGAAAAGCCCGCAACGGCCACTCGAACGGTAACCCGACTACCGCCATTCCTGCCGCCCGGCGTACCCACCAGCCTTTTCGGGACCATCCGGAGCGTGATCCCCCTATTACCGGCCCCGACGCCGGTCAGGGGTGCTCAGACGCGGGTGAGACACCATGTCCCGACGGCGAGCGCGAGCAACGCGACGACGCTGGCGACGGTCGCCGATGCGACGGGGCTCACACCGTGGGCGACCGGCTCCCGGTGCCGCACCCGGGCCACGGTCCACATCAGCAGCCCGCTCCCGAACAGGGCGAACACCACTCCCGCGAAGATCGCCGGTCCGCTGTCCATGGCTCCCCGCGCCCCCTCTTCCCACTCGGCGTGTGTCCAGCCCGTGGAGGCTGACACGCGCCGGCGGCGCACAGGCGAACCCCGGGTGAACGCGGAGCCGACGCGGCCGCGGACTCCCCGTTCCGCTGTCCCGCCCGGCCTCAGACCGCGCCGGGCACGGGTATCTTTCCGGTCGTCTTCGCGTTGTCGGCCCGGCTCACCGTGCACACCACCTTGGTGAAGCCCTGCTTCCAGTCGTCGTCGTCGGCAACCCAGCCGTAGACGGTGCGCTCCCGACCCGGCGCCCAGGTCGGCTCGAACCTGTTGCCGCACAGCTTGGTCGCGTTGTCGGTGCCCTTCTTGTAGCTCATGCCGGCGGGCGCCTGGACGGACCCTATGACCTGCTCGGTATGGAGTTCGGCACAGTCGGTGAGCGGGGCCTGGTAGCCGTCGTCCAGTTCCTCGTAGGTCCAGCAGTCGCCGACGCTCATCTGTCCCACCCACAGATCCGTCCCGGCGTCGCGGAAGCGGCCCACCTCACCGCCTATCGCGGCATGCCGGCCGAGTACGAGACACGCCGTACCGCCGCCGGCCTCGGTGAAGCCCTCCGGTGTCGGCACGACGGCGTAGCCGGCCGCGTCAGGCAGCGCGTCGACGATCGCCTTGCTCTGGTTCGCGCAGCGTTGCGCCCCCTGGGCGCGGGCGTCGGCGTGATCGGTGGCCGTGTGGACCGCCACGACCTGCCCGTCCGGCCAGTCGTCCGCGCAGTCCACCACGCCCAGGTTCGGCTCCGACGCGAACGGCGTCCCCGACCAGACCGCCTGCACGCAGTCACCGGTCTCCAGGGCCGTGCCGAGACCCACGACATCGCCGTACGGCAGCACGGGACCCGCCGGGGACTGCTGGGACGGGCTCGGTGAGGACGAGGACTTCGTCGCCGCGTTGTTCTTCCCGCCACCGTCGTCGTCCCCGGTCAGCGAGACAGCCGCCCACGTGCCTCCGGCGATCACGAGAACGGCGGCCACGATCAGGGCGACGAACGCGGGGCGCTTCCTGGCAGCCGAGGGCGGCGGAGGCGGAGGCGCGCCTGCCGGCGACCGGCCGGAACCGTAAGGCCCGCCCGGACCGCCGTAACCGACGGTCGGACCGCCCGGGTACGGCCGCACACCGGCACCGCCCGCGTACGGCGGCGGGGTGCCGCTGTTCCCGTACGGCGGCGGCGCGCTCCCGTACGGGGACGGTGCACCGCCGTTGGCGTACGGGGAACCGGAACCCTGCGGGTACGGGTTGGCCGCGTCCGGGTTGGCCGCGTCCGGGTTGGTCGCGTACGGGTTGGCCGCGTCCGGCGGTCGCGGAGCGGGCTGCTGCCACGGGTCGTACGGCGATGGTCCCGATGCCCCGCCCGGCGTGGACGGGCCGCCGGATCCGGGTGCCTGACCGAAGCCGCCCCCAGGCGTGGCTGTCCCTCCCGCGCCGGCCCCGGCGGGGCCGGCCGGTCCGGCCGACGGAGTGCGCGGCGTCTGCGGTGTGTCCGGCGTCGGAGGCGCGCCCGGGGTCTGCGGTGTGTCGGACGCGGGGTCACCGCCCCGGCCGCCGGGCGGACTGCCACCGTGCGGCGCACTCACGACATGACCGGGCGTCGACGCGTCCACCACCGGCCCCTCGGGCGACTCCGCACCACCTCCCGGCCCCACAACCCCACCAGGCGCCCGCCCCGCCCCGACCGGCTCGCGCCCAGACCCATCGTGCACCGGCCCGAAGCCCCTGGGCGTCCCCCCGAACCCCGCCTGCCCGGCCCCCGATCCAGGGTCAGGACCCGGGACCGGGGCCTGACCCGCCCGGTCCGTCCTCACCACGGCCCCCGCACCAGCGGCGCCCGCCGCGCCCCACACGGCCGGCACCCCCGAGCCCGCGCCCGCGTCCGCCGCACCTCGTGCGACCCGCTCCAGCCCTCGCGCCACCGCCTCTGGCGCGAACCGGCGCATCGGGTCCTTGACCAGCAAGCCCAGGAGGACCGGGGTCAGTTCGCCCGCGCGGGCCGGAGGTGTCGGATCCTCGCTGAGCAGGGCCGTGAGGGTCGCGTAGTCGCCGTGCCGGTCGAAGGGACCGCGGCTCTCGACGGCGGTGTACAGCGTGGCGCCGAGCGAGAACAGGTCGGCGGCCGGAGTGGGCGGCTCACCGCGCGCCCGCTCGGGGGCGAGGTAGCCGGGCGTGCCGAGGATGCCGGCGGTGGCGGTCAGCCGGGGTTCGGCGGACTCGGGCTGGAGCGCGATGCCGTAGTCGGTGAGCAGCACGCGCGCGTACGGGTCGCCCGAAGAGTCCGGGGCCAGAAGGATGTTGGCCGGTTTCACA
The DNA here is from genome assembly GCF_053591515.1 of Streptomyces sp. NPDC003011. Taxonomy (NCBI): domain Bacteria; kingdom Bacillati; phylum Actinomycetota; class Actinomycetes; order Kitasatosporales; family Streptomycetaceae; genus Streptomyces; species Streptomyces sp. NPDC003011. The sequence continues at coordinate 41,109 of NZ_JBSFTY010000059.1, read as the reverse complement.
TCCCTGTGGAGGATGCCGATGCGATGCCCGGCGGTGAGCGCGTCCAGCACGGCGAGGCCGATCCGGGCCACCTGCGCGGGTGCGAGCGACCCCGTCCGCCGGACGGCCGCCTGGAGGTCGACCGCGTCCGGGACGTACTCCATGACGATCCAGGGCAGCCCTTCGTGCACCACCACGTCGTGCACCGTCGCCACGTGCGGATGTCCGCGCAACCGCGCCGCGTGGCGGGCCTCGCTGCGGGCGCGCGCGATGCGCTGCACGGGCTCGCCGAGGTCCATCGGCACGTCCGCGAGCGCGATCTCCTTCATCGCGACCTCGCAGGCCAAGTCCTCGTCGTACGCGAGCCACACGCGGCCCATACCGCCCGCGCCGAGTGCCCGCGAGAGCCGGTACCGGCCGTTGATGATCCTGCCTTCGCCCTGATCCGGCGTCTCCCCCGCCATCACGCCTCCCCCGAGACAGCGCGCCTCCCCCGAGAACGCGCGGAGTTCGTCCCTTGAAGGTAGCTTCGCACGCACCACTGACAGGAGCCCTTTTCCGGGGCAATCCCGCCAGATCAGGCACAGGAGCCCCAAAGGGACGCTGGAGCCTCAGCAGTGACGTCCCGTCGTGCGGATCACCGGACAGACCACCGAACGGATCACCGGCCGGATCACCGGAGAACCGCGGGACGGATCGCCGGATGACACACCGGACGCATCACGCCGGTTCGAGGAACCCCTGCTCCACCAGCAGCCGGATCTGCGCGGGAGTGCGGTCGCGCAGCGACACCGGGTCCTCGCCGACCAGTTGGGCGATGGCGTCCAGGATGCGGCCCGCGCTCAGCGAGCCGTCGCACACGCCGGCGAACCCGGCGCCGACCGTGTCCACCTTGGTGGCCCGGCGCATCCCGCGGTTCTGCCGCAGCACGACATGCTCGGGGTCCTCCGCCCCCGGAAGCCCGACCTGCTCCTGCACGATCTCGGGCGCGAGCTTGAAGTGCGCCGCGAGCAGGGCCGCGTCGTCGTGCGCCCGCAGGTAGTCGAGGCGCTCGAAGTGCGCCCGTACGGCGTCACCGAGCGGCTGTTCGACCGGGTGCGGCCACTCCTCCACGGTCACCGAGGGCACCGCGGCCCCCGTCTTGCGCAGGGTGATCCAGCCGAAGCCCACGGCCTTCACCTTGCGCGCCTCGAACTCGTCCAGCCACGCGTCGTACCGCGTCTGGTAGTCGGCCGGGTCACCCCGGTGGTCGCCGGCGTCCCTGAGCCACAGCTCGGCGTACTGCGTGACGTCCTGCACCTCGCGCTGCACGATCCACGCGTCACACCCGCGCGGCACCCACGACCTGAGCCTGTCCTGCCAGTCCTCCCCCTCCACGTGCTGCCAGTTGGCGAGGAACTGCGCGAACCCGCCCTCGTTCAGCCGATCCCCCGCCCCTTGAACGAGCGAGCGGCACAGATCGTCCCCGCCCAGCCCGCCGTCGCGGTACGTCAGCCGCGCGTCCGGCGAGATGACGAAGGGCGGGTTGGACACGATCAGGTCGAAGGTCTCGTCGTCCCGGACCGGCTCGAACAGCGAGCCCTCGCGCAGGTCGGCGGCCGGGGCGCCGGACAGCGCCAGGGTGAGCGCGGTGATGTGCAGGGCGCGCGGGTTGAGGTCGGTCGCCGTCACGCGGGTGGCGTGCTGCACGGCGTGCAGCGCCTGGATCCCGGAGCCGGTGCCGAGGTCGAGGGCGGCGGGGACGGGCGTACGGACGGTGATGCCCGCGAGGGTCGTGGACGCGCCGCCCACCCCGAGGACGACGGCTGTGTCCGCCTGACGGCCTCGGCCGCCGATGCCACCCGCGCCGCCGACCGCGCACCCCAGGTCGGACACGATGAACCAGTCCTCGCCGCCGGGCCCGCCGTACGGCCGGACGTCCACGGTCGCGGCGAGGTCGCCCTCGGCGTCCGTGCCGACCCGGACCAGCCACCCGCTCTCCAGACACGCGGCGACAGGCAGCACGTCCGCCACGCGCGCGTGCGGCACGGGCTGCTGCAACAGGAACAGCCGTACGAGTGTCTCCAGCGGCGTGTCGCCGCGTGTCGCCCGGAGCGCGGGCACGGTTTCGCTCCGGGCGAGCGCCGCGTACGCGGGGGCACTGAGCAGTTCGAGCAGCCCGTCGGCGGTGAAGGAGGCCCCGAGCAGGGCGTCCCGCAGCCGGGCGGTGAGGTCGGGACGGTCGGACGCGGGCAGGCTGGAGGTACTCACGCCCCCATTGTGACCGCGCGCCGCCGTACGGGGCGACTCAGCTGTCGGTGGCCGCCGCCGAGGCGGACGCCTGCTTGCAGCCCGCCTGCGCGGTCAGCGCCTGCTTGGTGTCGCCCTTCTCCAGGTTCTTCAGCGCGGTGAGCGCGCTGTTGCGCTGGTTCTCCATCTCCTTCATCTCGGCGGAGACCGTCTTCAGCCCGGACGCGAACTTCGCCTGGTCCTTCGTGTCGAGCTCGTCCACCTGCTTCTTCAGGTCGGCGTACGCCGTGGAGAGCGCGGTGAGCTTCTTGACGGCGTCCTGCTGCTTCTGCGCCCCGCCGTCGACACCGGGAGGCGCCCCGGCCTTGTCGATGACGGTCGCGCGCGCCTTGTAGCCGTCGGCCAGGTCCTGGAAGGCCTGGGAGTCGGTCTTCTGCAGTTCCTCGGGTGTGCTGGTGGTGTCCTTGGCCGCCTTGGTGATCGCGGCGTAGGCCGCCGTGATCTTCGAGTTCTGCGCCGGTACGGGGTCGCAGACCTGCTTGGCCCAGGCGTTGAGCTCCTTGTTGTCCTCTTCGCTGCTGCATCCCGTCAGCGCCAGTACCAGTACCGCACCGCCGGACAGTGCGGCCGTGAGCTTCTTGTTCACCGGATTGGTCCCTTCCATGGCTCTCGGCCCCGGAACATACACGCCATGTGGGCGACAGCTGTGTGACCAATGGGCGCTTCATCTCATCTTGTAACCATTTGCACCAAGCGAGAGAAGGCTCACGATGAAGGCGCGAACGCGACAAGGCGGGCGGTCGGCGCGACACCGCGCGCCTCCCGCCCGCCCCGGTGAGCTGGGCTCCGTCAGGTTTCCGCTACGAAACCACCGCCGGATCAGCCGACTTGGGCGTGTCTTCGGCGTTGTCTTCGTCACCCATGGCGATCCCGCGCCGCTTGGAGACGTAGACCGCGCCCGCGATCACCACGAACGCCAGGGCCGCGACGGCGATCCGTACGCCGAGGTTCTCGTCCTCGCCGTAGCTGAACTTGATGACCGCCGGCGCGATGAGCAGCGCCACCAGGTTCATCACCTTCAGCAGGGGGTTGATCGCCGGTCCGGCGGTGTCCTTGAAGGGGTCGCCGACCGTGTCGCCGATCACCGTGGCGGCGTGGGCCTCGCTGCCCTTGCCGCCGTGGTGGCCGTCCTCGACGAGTTTCTTGGCGTTGTCCCAGGCGCCGCCGGAGTTGGCGAGGAACACCGCCATCAGCGTGCCCGCGCCGATCGCACCGGCCAGGAACGAGCCGAGGGCGCCGACTCCGAGCGTGAACCCGATGAAGACGGGCGCGAGAACGGCGAGCAGCCCGGGCGTGGCGAGTTCGCGCAGGGCGTCCCTGGTGCAGATGTCGACGACCTTGCCGTACTCCGGTTTCTCGCTGTAGTCCATGATCCCGGGGTGCTCGCGGAACTGCCGCCGCACCTCGTAGACCACGGAACCCGCCGACCGCGACACCGCGTTGATCGCCAGTCCCGAGAAGAGGAAGACGACCGCCGCGCCCGCGATCAGCCCGACGAGGTTGTTGGGCTGCGAGATGTCCATCATCAGGCTCATCGGCGCGCCCTCGCCGGACAGTTTCTCGCCGACGTCCTGCGCTCCGGTGGTGATGGCGTCACGGTACGACCCGAAGAGCGCCGATGCCGCGAGGACGGCGGTGGCGATGGCGATGCCCTTGGTGATGGCCTTGGTGGTGTTGCCGACCGCGTCCAGGTCGGTGAGCACCTGGGCGCCCGCGCCCTCCACGTCACCGGACATCTCGGCGATGCCCTGCGCGTTGTCGGAGACGGGCCCGAAGGTGTCCATCGCGACGATCACGCCGACCGTGGTGAGCAGGCCGGTGCCGGCCAGCGCCACCGCGAACAGCGCCAGCATGATGGACGTGCCGCCGAGCAGGAAGGCCCCGTAGACACCGAGGCCGATCAACAGGGCGGTGTAGACGGCCGATTCGAGCCCGACCGAGATGCCGGCGAGCACGACGGTGGCCGGGCCGGTCAGCGAGGACTTGCCGATGTCCCGTACCGGACGGCGGGTCGTCTCGGTGAAGTAGCCGGTCAGCTGCTGGATCACGGCGGCGAGCACGATGCCGATCGCGACCGCGACGAGGGCGAGGATCCGCGGATCGCCGCCCCTGCCCGTGATCGCCGTGTCGGTGACACCGTCGAGGTCGGCGTACTTTCCGGGCAGGTAGACGAAGACGGCCACCGCCACCAGCACCAGCGAGATCACCGCGGAGATGAAGAACCCGCGGTTGATCGCGGACATGCCGCTGCGGTCGGAGCGGCGCGGGGCCACCGCGAAGATGCCGATCATCGCGGTGAGCACGCCGATCGCGGGGACGAGCAGCGGGAAGGCGAGCCCCGCGTCACCGAAGGCCGCCTTGCCGAGGATCAGCGCGGCGACCAGCGTCACGGCGTACGACTCGAACAGGTCGGCCGCCATGCCCGCGCAGTCGCCGACGTTGTCGCCCACGTTGTCGGCGATGGTCGCGGCGTTGCGCGGATCGTCCTCCGGGATGCCCTTCTCGACCTTGCCGACCAGGTCGGCGCCGACGTCGGCGGCCTTCGTGAAGATACCGCCGCCGACTCGCATGAACATCGCGATGAGCGCCGCGCCGAGGCCGAAGCCTTCGAGGACCTTCGGCGCGTCGGCCGCGTACACCAGCACCACGCACGAGGCGCCCAGCAGACCGAGCCCCACCGTGAACATGCCGACGACGCCGCCCGTACGAAAAGCGATCTTCATGGCTTTGTGCGAGACGGCGGTGAGATCCTTTTCCGGTTCACCCGCCGCCGGGGTCGCCTCGCGCGCGGCGGCCGCGACCCGCACATTGCTCCGTACGGCGAGCCACATGCCGATATAGCCGGTGGCCGCCGAGAACGCCGCGCCGATCAAGAAGAACACCGATCGGCCGATGCGCTGATTCCAGTCGTCCGCGGGCAGCAGCATGAGCAGGAAGAACACCACGACGGCGAATACGCCGAGCGTGCGCAGCTGGCGGGCCAGATAGGCGTTCGCGCCTTCCTGGATCGCTTTCGCGATCTCCTTCATGCTGTCGGTTCCCTCGCCCGCCGCTAGTACCTGGCGTACCAGGATGCCTGCCACCACGAGGGCGGCCAGGGCCACGACGCCGATGACGGACACCAGGACCCGGTTGCCGTCGGTCAGTACCGCTGCCGCGAGGGTTGTGGAGTGATCAAGCTGACCTGGGGAAGAAAGCCCCGTCATTCGTCCTCCTTGACGCTGGGGCTGAGCTCAAGATGTGGACGGATTCTAGAGATCTGTTCCTGATCAAAACAGTACGTGGCAAACGGAATCTTCCACACCCCGGTAACACGCCGAAAGCATTTTCAGCCGATCCAATGATCGGAATTGATCGTGAATCACTTCACGAATTCGGAATGCTCTTGGAAAAACACCGAGGGCCCTGCTCAGCAGGGCCCTCGGAAGATTCGGGTGCGTCAGTGACGTCGGCTGACGTCTGTGGCGTCAGGGAAGCACCGCGATGGGTGGTGCGGTCGGCCAGGTCATGCGGATCGATCCGCCGTGTTCCCCGGCGGTGACCTCCACGTCGTCGACGAGGCCGCTGATGACCGCGAGGCCCATCTCGTCCTCCTCGGCCTCGGCATCGAAGTCGCCGGCGGAACCGGGTGCCCGGTCGCCGGGAGCGTGACGCGGCGCCTCGTCGCCGACCTCGATGGAGAACTGCTTCTCCTCCTCGACCAGGACGACCTTCACCGGCGCCGTGATGCCGACGTTCTGGTGCAGTCCCACGGCCCGGGAACAGGCCTCGCCGACAGCGAGTCTGACCTCGTCGAGAACGGCCTCGTCCACTCCGGCCCTGCGCGCCACCGCTGCCGCCACCAGTCGGGCGGTCCTGACGTGCTCGGGCAGCGCGCTGAAGCGGAGTTCAACGGTGGCCATGCATCCCCCTCGGAACTACGGGCGTGCGGTGGGGGACCGGAACGCCGAACGCCCGGACACCCGCGGGAACGTCTGCCGTCCCGGGGCGGACCCGCGTCCGCCCCGGGGCGGTGATCAGTCGGTTGCCGCCACCGCTTCCTCGACCGAGGTGTGGATCGGGAACACCTTGGTGAGGCCGGTGATACGGAAAATCTTGAGAATGCGCTCCTGGTTGCAGACCAGGCGCAGCGAGCCCTCATGGGCCCGCACCCGCTTCAGTCCGCCGACCAGCACGCCGAGACCGGTGGAGTCGAGGAAGTCCACGCCCTCCATGTCGACGACAAGGTGGAAACTGCCGTCATTCACCAGCTCGACCAGCTGCTCGCGCAGCTTGGGCGCGGTATATACGTCGATTTCGCCACCGACCCTGACGATCGTGCGATCGCCGATGGTTTCGGTCGACAGGGACAGGTCCACGGATCCTCCAGCACCTTGCTATCGAGCGGTCGCCCCTCGGGACACCTCGGCTTGAAGCCCCCAGGACGGTTCGCCAGCCGCGATGGCATTCAATCACTTACCGGCAGGCGTGCACGACGCCTTGGTCCCATTGTCCGTCACGCCAGTGACACACTCGATGCCGATGGCCAAGAATCACCGATCCGATCGACCCTCGGCGCAGCCCGACTCCCGCCTCTCGCCGACCACGGTCCTGGACCGGCTCGCCGCGGGGCCGAGCCGGGCTTCGCGCATCACTCATACGGAGCACTTGCCCCCGCGTGAGGGTCGCCATGCCGTCTGGCCGGACCGGATCCGCTCCGAGGTCATCGCCGCCGTGCAGGCCTGCGGTATCGAACATCCCTGGGCCCACCAGGCACGGGCGGCCGAGCACGCCCTCGACGGCGCGTCCGTGGTCGTCGCCACCGGCACGGCGTCCGGCAAGTCGCTGGCGTACCTGGTCCCGGTCCTGTCGGCGCTCCTGGACGGCTCCGAGGCCCCGAACGGCCGCGGCGCCACAGCCCTCTACCTGGCCCCCACGAAAGCTCTTGCGGCGGACCAGTGCCGTTCGGTGAAGGAATTTTCACAATCACTGGGCCATTCGGTCCGACCTGCGGTGTACGACGGCGACACGCCGGTGGAAGAACGCGAATGGGTACGCCAGTACGCCAACTACGTCCTGACCAACCCGGACATGCTGCACCGGGGGATACTCCCGTCCCACCCCCGCTGGTCCTCCTTCCTGCGCTCCTTGAAGTACGTCGTCATCGACGAGTGCCACACCTACCGGGGCGTCTTCGGCTCGCACGTCGCCCAGGTGCTGCGCCGCCTGCGCCGGCTCTGTGCCCGCTACGGCGCCTCGCCCGTGTTCCTGCTGGCCTCCGCGACCGCCGCGGAGCCCTCCGTGGCGGCCCGGCGCCTGACCGGTGTTCCGGTGGTCGAGGTCGCCGACGACGCCTCCCCCCGTGGCGAACTTGTGTTCGCGCTCTGGGAGCCCCCACTCACCGAGATGCAGGGCGAGAAGGGCGCACCGGTGCGCCGCACCGCCACCGCCGAGACGGCCGACCTGCTCACCGACCTCACCGTGCAGGGCATCCGCACGGTCGCCTTCGTCCGCTCCCGGCGCGGTGCCGAGCTGATCTCGGTGATCGCCCAGGAGCGCCTCGCCGAGGTCGACCGCTCCCTGGCCCGGCGTGTCGCGGCGTACCGGGGCGGCTACCTGCCCGAGGAACGCCGCGCCCTCGAACAGGCGCTCCACTCCGGCGAACTCCTCGGCCTCGCCGCGACGACCGCGCTGGAACTCGGCATCGACGTCTCCGGCCTCGACGCCGTGCTGATCGCCGGCTACCCGGGCACGCGGGGGTCCCTGTGGCAACAGGCGGGCCGGGCCGGCCGCTCCGGCCAGGGCGCCCTCGCCATCCTGATCGCCCGCGACGACCCTCTGGACACCTACCTCGTCCACCACCCCGAGGCCCTCTTCGACCAGCCCGTCGAGTCCACCGTCCTCGACCCCGACAACCCGTACGTGCTCGCCCCGCACCTGTGCGCAGCCGCCGCCGAGCTCCCGTTGACGGACGAGGACCTGGAGCTGTTCGGCCCGGCGTGCGAGGAGCTGCTCCCGCAGCTGGAGGCCGCGAAGCTGCTGCGCCGCCGCACCAAGGCCTGGCACTGGACCCGCCGGGAGCGGGCCGCCGACCTCACCGACATCCGCGGGGAGGGCGGCCGGCCGGTCCAGGTCGTCGAGGCCGGCACGGGCCGCCTGCTGGGCACCGTCGACGAAGGCGCCGCCCATTCGACCGTCCACGAAGGCGCGGTCCACCTGCACCAGGGCCGCACCTACCTGGTGCGCTCGCTGGACCTGGAGGACTCGGTCGCCCTGGTGGAACAGGCCGGCCCGTCCTATTCGACGGTCGCCCGCGACACCACGTCCATCTCCGTCCTGGAGACGGACACCGAGGTGCCCTGGGGCGACGGACGCCTGTGCTACGGCTCCGTCGAGGTCACCAACCAAGTGGTCTCCTTCCTGCGTCGACGGCTCATCACCGGTGAAGTCCTGGGCGAGACGAAACTCGACCTCCCTCCTCGTACGCTGCGCACCCGCGCGGTGTGGTGGACGGTCACCGAGGACCAGCTGGACGAGGCCCGGATCAACCCGGAGATCCTCGGCGGCGCCCTGCACGCCGCCGAGCACGCCTCGATCGGCATGCTGCCCCTGTTCGCCACCTGCGACCGCTGGGACATCGGCGGCGTGTCCGTCCCGCTGCACCCCGACACACTCCTGCCCACGGTCTTCGTCTACGACGGCCACCCGGGCGGCGCGGGCTTCGCGGAGCGCGCCTTCCACACCGCCCGGGCCTGGCTGACGGCAACCCGCGAGGCCATCGCCTCCTGCGAGTGCGAGGCCGGCTGCCCGTCCTGCATCCAGTCCCCCAAGTGCGGCAACGGCAACGAACCGCTGCACAAGCGGGGGGCGGTACGGCTGCTCACGGTGCTGCTGCGGGGGGCGCCAAAGGAGCAGGCGGAGAGGAATGTGCAGGGCGATGCGGAAGGGCAGGCGGAGGACATATCCGAGGTCCGGCTGGACAGGGCTGCGGCATGGGAGGCCCGGCCGGACGGGGAGGGCGTTTCGAAAGCCCGGCCGGACGGGGAGGCCGTGTCGGAAGCCCGGCTGGAAGGAACTCCCGCACCGGAAGCCCGGCTTCGGAGGACGCCTGCATCGAAAGCCCGCCCGGGGAGGGCTCCTGCATCGGAAGCCCGGGAACGGCCTACAGAGGAACGGCCTACGGACGAACGGCCTACGGAGGAACCGCCCGCCGAGAAGGCGCCGCGCGTGGGTGCTCGGAGGGCGCCGCGAGTGGCTGCGCAGGAAACGCCGACGGCACCGGCCCCGGCCCCGACTCCGCAGGACCCGCCCGCGCCCTGACCTCCGCCGCGAACGGCCCCTGCCCCGACACCGCCGTCACGTCCGAGATCTCGCCCACGAGTACGCACCGCACCAACCGCGTGCCCTGGGCCCGCGCCACGCGGTCCGCCCGGGCGCAGGCCGCCGTACCGCCGTCCGCCCAGTGGTCCGCCGCCGCCAGCGCCGCGAGATCCGCGCCGCCGGCGGCCCGGTGCCGGGCCACGACGGCCTGTCCCAGGGCCAGCACCACGCCGAAGACCACGCACAGCACGGCGATGGCGGCGACGGTCCAGACGGTGGCGGAGCCACGGTCCCGGCTCTCCACGGCCCCCCGCAGGCGGGCCCCGTAGCCGCCGCTCACCTCCCCTCCCCCATGGTCTCCTCCACCGACGCCACGGCTTCCTCCCGCACCTCGAAGGGCAGGCCGTGCAGAACCGGTGGCTTCGCCACGACCGCGACCCGGACCTGGCCCCCCTCCCGGCTGACCGTGACCTTCGCATCGCGCGGTGCCGCCCCGCGGGCCACGTCCACGACCGCGTCGACCGGGTCCTGACGGGCCGCCGCGCGGGCGCCGGTCCGTGCCGCGTCCACGCACTGGATGTGCGCGGCCACGACCAGCAGCGCCCACACCAGCGCCATCGCGAACATCACCAGCACGGGCAGCACGACAGCCGCCTCCGCCGTGACGAACCCCGCGTCCGAGACCCTGCCGAACCTCTCCCTCGGCCCCCTGGCCGCTCTCCCCTCACATCTGCGCATGGAGAGCCCGTTTCACGATGCCCTGCAGCTCCGCGCTGACCTCTCCACTGGAGAGCACCTTGTAGAGAACCACCGCGAACGCCACCGCCGCGACGATTCCCATCGCGTACTCGGAGGTGACCATCCCCGCATCCCTCCGCGCCTCGCGCGCCCTGCACACCAGGCCACGCAGTCGCGCCCCTACCACCTTGCACATCTCAACCCCCGTGGGTCCGTTCCGTTGACTACCTGTCACCACTTGCTGCTCTTCACTGCCGCTACGACGGCCGCTTCCGCCTCGCACGTGCTGCTTGCTGCTCTCCCTCCTCCGCTTGCTGCTTGCTGCTTGCTGGTTGCTGCTTGCCGCCGGCTGTCGCCCTCCGCTCCCCGTCCCGTCATCCACCACCCCCTCCCAACGCCCCGCCCGCCAGCCCGATCACCACGGGCAGCACGCCGACCGTGATGAACGCGGGCAGGAAACACAGCCCCACCGGCGCGGTGACCATCACGGCCGCCCGTCGCGCCCGTGCCGTCGCCGTACGCGCCCAGTCGGCGCGGGCGTCCGCGGCGAGCCTGGCGGCCGGTGCGGCTGCGGGCAGCCCGGAGACGTCGGCCCGTTCCAGCAGCCGCGCGAGCGCTCCGGCACCCGGCGTCGCGGCGAGCCGTCGCCACGCCTCGCCCGGTTCACCTCCGAGCCGTACCTCCGCCGCGCCGTGCGCCAGTGCTTCCCCTACCGGGCCGCCGAGGGCCTCACCCACGGCCTGTGCCGCGACCACCGGACCGGCGCCCGCCGCGATGCAGGCAGCCAACAGGTCTGCGGCGAGCGGAAGTTGCCGAGCCGCCTCCCGGGCGTCGATGTCCGCACCGGCCCTGGCGACGACGGCCGCCTGCCGCAGGCGCCACCGCCACATCCCCACCCCGACGACCGCCCCGACCACGGCACCGCCGACACCGCCGACCAGGGTCCACGCGGCGCCTGCCACGCCCGCCACCGGCAGCCACCGCCGTGCGATCTCCCACACGTCCAGCGGCGGTCCGCCGGAGGTCTGCTCCGCGGCGGCCACCAGCACGGCCAACCGCCGTCGCACGCTCCGCTCGCGCCGCATCGTCTCCGCCCACCGCATCAGCCACCCGAGGGCGAGCACCGCTCCCACGACTACCCCCAGCCTGTGGACAACGTCCGCGCTCACGTCGCCTCCGCTCCCCGGACGATCCACGTCGCCCACCACATCCCCAGGCCCTCCAGCACGGCCCCGATCAGCAGGCAGCCCAGGCCGGGCCCGGTGTGCAGCAGCACATGGAGCGGGTCGGCCCCGAGGGCGCTGCCGAGGAGGAGCCCCAGGGCCGGCAGGCCGGCCAGCATCACCGCCGTCGACCGAGCACCCGCCAACTGGGCGCTCAAGTCGGCCCGTTGGTCCCGGTCGGCGCGCAATGCCCCTTCGAGCCGGTCGAGTCCGGCCGCGAGGCCCGCGCCCTGGTCCACGGCCACCTGCCAGCACGCGGCGAGCCCCCGCAGCCCCTCGGCCCCCGGTTGCCGCGCCGCCGAGGCGAGCGCCCCCGAGACGTCCCCGCCGAACCGGGCCGCCGCCAGTACCGCCGCCTGGGCGTCACCGAGCCCGCCGGAGTCATGAGCGGCCCGCAGCAGTGCCTCGCCCGGCTGTCGCCCCGAGCGCACCTCCCCGGCCAGCGCCCCGCACAGCGCGATCACCGCGTCCCCTCGGCACTCCCGCACCCGTCGCGCCTCCCGGGCCAGCCGCACCCGTCGCAGCAACGGCACTCCGGCCAGTCCCACGACGACCGGCAGCACCGAGGCGCCCAGCACCGCCAGCGCCAGCCCGACGACGGCCGACCACCACTCGGCCCGCAGCCGCTCACGGATCCGCCGCAGTTCGCCCGCCAGGTGCCGCCACGGAGGCGGTCCTGCCCCCACCGCGCCACCACCGGCGAACAGCAACTGCGCCCGCCGCGCCCCGGAGCGCCGCCCGCCCGACAGCCACACAGCCGCCCCGGCACACAGCACTGCGGCCCCCACCGACATGTCGCCGAGCCCGCTCACCGGGCCACCCCCCACCGGCATCTCACCAACCGCGATCACCGCGCCACTCCCGTCGACATCCCGCCGGCCCCGCTCACCACGCCACCCGCACCGACATCGCCGCCCCCGCTCCCGTCCTCGCTCCTACCGGCGCTACACCCACTCCGGTCACCGCGCCGTCCCCCCTGCGAAGGACCCGGTGCGAAGCAACCCCCGCAGCCGCTCCCATCCCCGCTCGTACGCGAACGCCTCCTCGCCCCACCGCAACGCCGGCACCGTCCGCACCAGCCCCGACGGATCCCGCTCCAGCACGTGCACCTCGGCGATCCGTCGCCGTCCGGCCCGGTCGCGGACAAGGTGCAGGACGACCGACAGAGCGGCCGCCACCTGGCTGTGCAGGGCGGCCCGGTCCAGCCCCGCGGCCGTACCCAGCGCCTCCAGCCGGGCCGGCACGTCGGCCGCCGCGTTGGCGTGCACGGTCCCGCAACCGCCCTCGTGGCCCGTGTTCAACGCGGCCAGCAGACAGACCACTTCGGGCCCGCGCACCTCGCCCACGACCAGCCGGTCCGGCCGCATCCGCAGCGCCTGCCGCACCAGGTCCTGGAGGGTGACCAGGCCGGCACCCTCCTGGTTGGCGGGTCTGCTCTCCAGCCGTACGACGTGCGGATGGTCCGGCCTGAGCTCCGCGGAGTCCTCGGCGAGCACGATCCGCTCGCCCGGCCCGACGAGTCCCAGCAGGGCACTCAGCAACGTCGTCTTTCCGCTGCCCGTGCCGCCGCTGATGAGGAAGGACAGCCGCGCGTCGACCAGCGCGCGCAGCACCCGGTCCCCACCCGGCGGCACCGTGCCCGCCGCCGTCAGTTCGCCGAGCGTGAACGCGCGTGGCCGTACCACCCGCAGGGACAGACAGGTGCAGCCGACGGCCACCGGGGGCAGCACCGCGTGCAGCCGGGTCCCGTCGGGCAGCCGGGCGTCGACCCAGGGACGGGCGTCGTCGAGCCGGCGTCCGGCCACCGCGGCCAGGCGCTGCGCGAGTCGTCGTACGGCGGCGGTGTCCCGGAAGGAGACGTCGGTCAGTTCCAGTCCGCCGCCCCGGTCCACCCATACCCGGTCCGGGGCGGACACCAGCACGTCGGTCACCGACGGGTCGGCGAGCAGTGGTTCCAGCGGGCCGCTGCCGATCAGCTCGGACCGCAACTGCTCGGCGGCGCCGAGGACCTCCGCGTCCCCGAGCACCCGTCCCTGTTGGCGCAACGCCTGTGCCACGCGCGCGGGTGTCGGTTCGCCGCCGCTCTCGGCCAGCCACTGCCGGACCCCGTCGAGCAGCCCGGGCGTCAGATCCGCACCGGTCGCCGACGCGGCCGCCGCACCGCCGGACACCCACCTCTCGGGCGGCCCGCTCGCCCGGACACCACCCGACCCGCCGGCCTGCTCGAACCCGGAGAGTTCGGGAAGCTCAGGAATCTCGGAAAGCGCAGAGAGCCCTGGACGCCTTGGACGACTCTGACGTCCGGACATCTGTGACGCGCCCGAAACCCCGGGGGCCGTACTCATGCCGCCCCCGCTTCCGACAACGTCCGCTCCCAGAACTCCTTGCAGAAGCGGGCGAGAGGGCTGCGACCGGCCGCGCCGGGAGGCGTCCTGCCTCCGTGCGGGCGCAGCAGCGCGGACTCCACGGGCACCTCGCCGACCAGTGGCAGTCCGAGCAGCCGGGCCACCTCGCGGTCGTCGAGTCCGGGCGCGTACGGGCCGCGTACCGCCACCCTGAGGTCGCGCAGAACCATGCCGACGGCGGACGCCACCCGTCCGGCCGCGGCGACGGCCCGCAGCTCGGCGGGGACCACCAGGAGCCCCACATCGAGCTGGGCGAGGACTTCGGCGACCCCGTTGTCCATGCGGCGGGGCAGATCGACGACGACCGTACCGCCCCGGCGGCGGGCCGCGGCGAGCACCGCCCGGACCGCCTGGGGCGGGACCGCGACGCAGTCGCCGCGATCCCAGCTGAGCACCCGCAGCGAGTGCAGTTCGGGCAGCGACTCCTCCAGGGCGCCGCCGCCGACCCGCCCGCGTGAGGCGGCGAACGCCGGCCAGCGCAGTCCCTCCGCCGTCTCGCCGCCGAGGAGTACGTCGAGTCCGCCGCCCAGCGGATCAGCGTCCACGAGGAGTGTGCGCAGTCCCTCGCGTGCGGAGGTGACGGCCAGGGCGCACGCCAGTGTGGACGCTCCCGCCCCGCCCCGGCCACCGATGACCCCGACGGTGAGGGCGGGCCGGCCGACGCCCTCGGCCACGTCGGCGATGCGGTCGACCAGCCACTGCTCGCCGTCGGGCAGCATCAGGACGTGGTCGGCGCCGATCTCGACGGCCCGTCGCCAGACCCCGGAGTCGTCCTGGTCGCGGCCGACCAGCACCACTCCGTTTCTGCGGGCGGCCCCGCGCACCCGCCGTACGGCGTCGTCGCCGACCAGGACGAGCGGCGCGGACTCCCAGCTCCCGCGGTGCTCCGGCACCCCGTGGTGCACCTCCGGTGTGGCACCGGCCGCCGCGCACAGGCGCAGCAGGTCGTCGAGCAGGCCGGTGTCCTCCGTGACGATCAACGGTTTGCCCTGCCGCCCTCCGGCGGCCGGCGGTGGATCGTGTGTGACGGCTGCGGCCACGGTCTCCATCCCCCTTCGTCGCGTCTCCCGGGCCGCGAGGGCTCCGAGATCCGCCTCTGTCACGCGGCCGCTGTGGCCCCGCGAATCGCCTGACTCGCGCAGCCCCTGCGGCCCCGCGATTCCCAGACATGTGAAGAACCGGCAAGCGGCCTCCATATGAACGGCCGATACGAACCGGCCAAACCCGCCCGCCTAACCGGAACCAGCCATGAACTGGGCACGAGCGAGACGCGTTGGAATCACGGTGCAGCGATCCGGGAAATCGTGTGGATCTTGGTCGATAACTGTGGACAACTCGGTGGTTGTGAATATCGCCATCACCCATACCGGTGACCCCTGTACCACCCGCTGTACGAGCTCCGGAGAGCAGCGCATCGACTACAGACAGTGACGAATCATGGGCATGCGAAAGAGGCGGCCGCAGCCGCCTCGGTCCGGCCTCATGGCCACGCGAAGAAGAGGAAAACCCACCCGGACATGCGACGACCCCCGCCGGGGGGGAGAGCGGGGGTCGCCTTCACGGCCGACTCGGGGGGGGAGGAGTCGGACCGCGTTAGCACGGTCGCGAACGATCCGTGACTTCCATGGTGTACCCGAGAGCCCTCTCAGGCAAACCCACGCGCCCACCTTACGCCGAATGGGCTGCGCCTATGCTCAGGGTTGTGGAAAACCACTCCTTGCCCCGCACAGCTGCCTTCTTTGACCTGGACAAGACGGTCATTGCGAAGTCGAGCACGCTCACCTTCAGCAAGTCGTTCTACCAAGGCGGACTGATCAACCGCCGGGCCGCCTTGCGCACCGCCTACGCCCAGTTCGTCTTCCTCGTGGGCGGTATGGATCACGACCAGATGGAACGGACCCGCGAGTACCTGTCCGCACTCGTGCGTGGCTGGAACGTCCAGCACGTCAAGGAGATCGTCGCGGAGACCCTGCACGACCTCATCGACCCGATCATCTACGACGAGGCCGCGTCCCTCATCGAGGAGCACCACACCGCCGGCCGTGACGTCGTGATCGTCTCCACGTCGGGCGCCGAGGTGGTCGAGCCGATCGGTGAACTCCTCGGCGCGGACCGCGTGGTGGCGACCCGCATGGTGGTGGGCGACGACGGCTGCTTCACCGGCGAGGTGGAGTACTACGCGTACGGCCCGACGAAGGCCCAGGCGGTCAAGGAGCTGGCCGAGTCCGAGGGGTACGACCTCGACCGCTGTTACGCCTACAGCGACTCGGTGACCGACCTGCCGATGCTGGAGGCCGTCGGCCGTCCCCACGCGGTGAACCCGGATCGCGCGCTGCGCCGCGAGGCACTCACGCGCGGGTGGCCGATCCTCGACTTCCACCGCCCGGTCCGGCTCAAGCAGCGGTTCCCGGCGTTCTCCGTACCGCCCCGTCCGGCGCTCGTCGCGATGGCGGCGATAGGCGCAGCGGCGGCCACCGCGGGCCTCGTCTGGTACGCGAACCGGCGGCGTGCGGCCCCGGCCTGACCAGGCAGGCGCCCGTTTGTCTCCTGTTTGAACACAAAAGTAAAGAAGTGCAGTCAGGGCTTTCGCTCACTCCGGCTCTGGAGTACAAAGAAGTTAACGGCCCGCGAGACCAAGGACATCCGGGAGGATCACCTTTCTTACGCACACGGCCCCACGGACCGAGCATGAACACCGGGCACCCACGCGACGTCGACCCGTCGATTACGGGCCAGCCGCACCAGGTGACGGGCAAAGTTCCCGACCTGATGGGCAACACATCGAGGACGCTTGGTACCCCGGTGGACATGCCAGCGGCGGTACGAGTTCTCGTACCGCCGCAACCCCTTTACGGGCCCTCTCCACAGAGGGCCTTTTTCTATGACGCAGTTCTATGACGCAGCTCTGTGACGCAGCTCTGTTACGGCAGTTACGCCGCTCCGCGCTGCAGCGCCTCGCACACCGCCATCGACTCGCGCGCACCCAGCTCGATCGCCCGGCCGCAGTGGGCGATCCAGGCGGCCATGCCCTCCGGGGTCCCGGAGACGTAGCCGTCGAGGGCCGCCAGGTAGGCCGCGCGGTTCAGGTCGGCGTGGCCCACCTCGGCCGGGCAGACGGACTTGGGGTCCAGTCCGCTGCCGACCAGGACGATGCGCTCGGCCGCGCGGGCGACCAGGCCGTTGTGGGAGGAGAAGGGCCGTAGGGCGAGGAGTTCTCCGTGCACGACGGCGGCCGTGACCAGGGCGGGGGCCGAACCGCCCGCGATGATCAGCTCGGCCAGTCCTTCGAGCCGTCCGGAGACCTCCGCCGCGCTCGGCAGCGGCAGTTCGATCAGCGGCTCGTCGACCGGTTCACCCTCCTGACGCGGACGCCCGACCTCGTCCCCCTTGGTCGCCGCCGCCACCAGGTGCAGCCGGGCCAGCACCCGCAGCGGAGACTGCCGCCAGATGGACAGCAGCTGACCCGCCTCGGCCGTCAGCCGCAGGGCAGCGCCCACCAAGCGCGCCTCGTCGTCCCCGCGGAAGTCGGTGCGCCGGCGGACCTCCTCCAGGGCCCAGTCCGCCCCGGACAGCGCCGCCGAGCCGCGGGCGCCGCGCAGGGCCGCCTCAGAGGTGATCGCGTTACTGCGACGCCGCATGACCCGGTGCCCGTAGACCCGGTCCACGGACTTGCGCACGGATTCCACGGACTCGGCCACGCCGGGCAGCGTGCCCAGCGCCGCGAGCGGATCGGCGTTCGCGCCTGTCGTACTCATAAGTACGACCCTACGCAGCCGAGCCGCACACCCCACGAAGGAGTGGTCTTCCTCACCCGCGTACGCCACACACAGCCATCGCGCCACTACGCTTGGTGAACATGAAAATTGCTTTCGTCGGGAAGGGCGGCAGCGGCAAGACGACCCTGTCCTCCCTGTTCATCCGCCACCTCGCGGCCACCGGCGCGCCGGTGCTGGCCGTCGACGCCGACATCAACCAGCACCTGGGACCGGCTCTCGGCCTGGACGAGGCGGAAGCGGCGGCGCTGCCCGCGATGGGCGCGCGGCTGCCGCTGATCAAGGACTGGCTGCGCGGATCGAACCCGCGCATCACCTCCGCCGAGACCATGATCAAGACGACCCCGCCCGGCGAGGGCTCCCGGCTGCTGGGCGTGCGCGAGGACAACCCGGTCTACGACGCGTGCGCCCGGCCGGTGGAACTCGACGGCGACACCGTCCGTTTGATGGTCACGGGCTCCTTCACGCAAGCCGACCTGGGGGTCGCCTGCTACCACTCCAAGACGGGAGCGGTGGAGCTGTTCCTGAACCACCTGGTGGACGGCCCTGACGAATATGTCGTGGTCGACATGACGGCCGGCTCGGACTCCTTCGCCTCCGGCATGTTCACCCGCTTCGACATCACGTTCCTCGTCGCCGAGCCGACCCGGAAGGGGATCTCCGTCTATCGCCAGTACAAGGAGTACGCCCGCGACTTCGGCGTCGCCCTGAAGGTCGTCGGCAACAAGGTGCAGAACCAGGACGACGTCGACTTCCTCCGCGCCGAGGTCGGGGACGACCTGCTCGTGACGGTCGGGCACTCGGACTGGGTGCGCGCGCTGGAGAAGGGCCGACCGCCCCGGTTCGAGCTTCTGGAGGACGTCAACCGCCGCGCTCTGCACCGGCTGCGGACGACCGCCGACGCGACGTACGCACTGCGTGACTGGGAGCGCTATACCCGCCAGATGGTGCACTTCCACCTGAAGAACGCCCAGTCCTGGGGCAACGAGCGCACCGGGGCCGACCTGGCGGCGCAGGTCGACCCCGGTTTCGTACTGGGCGAGAGCGTCAGCGCCCCGGCCTGATCTCAGCCGCACCTACTGCTTGGCCGCCGGCGCCCCGGGGACGCCCTTCGGGGCCGGGGCGGGGCGGCCCGACAGGAAGGACGTCCAGCCCTGCTTCGGGGCCTCGCCGACATCCAGGGCGTGCAGCTTGTGCAGGGTCTTCGGATCCTGGGCGTCCAGCCAGTCGGCGAGCTGCCGGAAAGACACGCAGCGCACGTCGGGCTTGTTGCAGACCCGCTCGATGACCTCCTCGACGGCTCGCATGTACGTGCCGCCGTTCCAGGACTCGAAGTGGTTGCCGATGATCAGGGGCGCGCGGTTGCCGTCGTAGGCCCTCCGGAAGCCCTTGAGCAGGCCGTCGCGCATCTCGTCACCCCACTGGTCGTGCTTGTCGGGGTCGCCCTGGGTCGTGGTGCCGGACTGGTTGACCATGAAGTTGTAGTCCATGGTCAGTTGCTCGTAGGAGTGCCCGGGGAAGGGCACCAGCTGCATCGACAGGTCCCACAGCCCCTGACGCTTCTTCGGCCAGACCTGGTTGTTGACCCCGCTGGTGTCATAGCGGAAGCCCAGCTCGCGGGCCGCCTTCATGAAGTTCTTCCGGCCCTCCAGGCAGGGCGTGCGGGCGCCCACGAGCTCCTTGTCGTAGTCGAAGGGCAGCGGGGAGGCCTTCTTGATGCCGGTGTTGGTCTTCCAGGACTTCACGAACTGCTTGGCCTGGGCGATCTCGTCCTTCCAGTCCTCCACCGACCACTGGCCCACCCCGCCGTTGCTGCCGCAGAAGTGACCGTTGAAGTGGGTGCCGATCTCGTTGCCCTCCAGCCACGCCAGGCGCAGCTGTTCCGCTGTGTCGGCGATGCCCTGCTCGTCGTTGAAGCCGATGTCCGAGCGGCCCGGGGAGTGTTGCGGGGGCCGGTACAGGTCGCGCTTGTCCTCCGGCAGCATGTACACGCCGCTCAGGAAGTACGTCATCGTCGCGTTGTTCGCCCTGGCGACTTTGCGGAAGTGGGAGAACAGCTTTTGGCCGTCCTCTCCCGCGCCGTCCCAGGAGAACACCACGAACTGCGGGGGCTTCTGGCCGGGCTTGAGGCGTTCGGGCCGTGGCAGGTGCGGTTGCGCTCCGGTGTACGCGGTGGAGCCGTCTCCGATCAGGCGGACCGCGCTCTTGGGCGGCGCCTGGGCCGGCTTCGCCTTCTGCGGACCCGGCGCCCCTGCCTTGGCACCGTCGGTACCGAGCGCGCAGCCGGCGAGCGACGCGGCACAGGCCGCGGCGACCACGGTGCCCGCGATGATCCTCTGGGTGGCGGCCATGTCCGCCCACCTTCTTCCTTCTCTCGGGCCGACGCCGATGAGGGCGTGTGCGGGGAATGCGCCGCCAAGGTCGCACGGGACGGAAAAGGAATTAGTACGACAAGCCGATCAAAAGTTCACTTCACTCGCGGGAGTGATTAGTTGACCCATTTGCCGGTAAAGTCCATGCTTGCCCTTTACTCTGCATTACGATTCGTTTACCAAGAGTTGATCCACCGCTTGATCCACCAGTTGATCCCAGTTGATCCATCCCGCCGCTGTACGCCGTGACCCACGGCCGCAATCCGCGACCGCGCCGCCCCGGAGGAGACGGGAACATGTCAGCCTGCGTCCCCACCCGCGCCACCGAATCGAATCGGTCCAAGCGCGTCCACCAACCCCTCAGCCCGCCGCAGATTCCCCGTCGGCGCTTCCGCGTCGCGGGCGCCGACGTGTCGGCCTGCATCGCGGTCTTCCTGATCGCTCTCCCTCTGTCCCTCGGCATCGCCCTCGCCACCGGCGCACCGCTCCAGGCCGGCCTGGTAGCCGCCGCCGTCGGCGGGATCGTCGCCGGACGGCTCGGCGGTTCCCCGCTCCAGGTCAGCGGTCCCGCCGCCGGACTCACCGTCGTCACCGCCGATCTCATCCAGCGCTACGGCTGGCGGACGACCTGCGCCATCACCGTCCTGGCCGGCCTCGCCCAACTCGGTCTGGGCTGCCTGCGCGTGGCCCGCAACGCCCTCGCCGTGAGCCCCGCCATCGTGCACGGCATGCTCGCCGGCATCGGTGTCACCATCGCCGTCGCCCAGCTGCACATCGTGCTCGGCGGCACCCCGCAGAGCGCCGTCCTGGACAACCTCCGCGCGCTGCCCGCCCAGTTGGCGGGCCTGCACCCGGCCGCCCTGTCGGTGAGCGCGCTGACACTGGCCCTGTTGCTGCTCTGGCCGCGGATTCCCGGCCGGGCGGGACGCCTGCTGCGCAAGGTCCCCGCCGCGCTCATCGCCGTCGCCGGCGCCACCGCCACCGCTTCCCTCGCCGGACTGACCCTGCCCAAGGTCGACCTGCCGTCCTGGAGCAGCCACGCCCTGGCCGGACTTCCCGAGGGCCCGGTGCTCGGCCTGATCGCCGCCGTGCTCACCACCACGCTCGTGTGCAGCGTGCAGTCACTGCTCGGCGCGGTCGCCGTGGACAAGCTCGTGGCCGGCCGCCCCGGTCTGCCCGCCCACGTCGGACGCTCCGACCTGGACCGCGAACTGCTCGGCCAGGGCGCCGCCAACATCGTCTCCGGCTCGCTCGGCGGACTGCCCGTCGCGGGGGTGGCCGTGCGCACTTCGGCGAATGTTCAAGCGGGCGCCGTCAGTCGGAACTCGACGATGTTGCACGGCGTTCTCGTAGTAGTCGCCGCGCTGCTGATGGTCCCGATCCTGGAGCTCATCCCGCTCGCCTCGCTCGCCGCCCTGGTGATGGCCGTCGGCATCCAGATGGTGTCCCTGCACCACATCCGCACGGTGACGCGCCACCGAGAGGTACTGGTCTACGCCGTCACCACCCTCGGCGTGGTCGTCCTCGGTGTCCTGGAGGGCGTGACGCTCGGCATCGCCGCGGCCGTCGCCGTCGCCCTGCACCGCCTCACCCGCACCCGCATCACGCACGACGAGAAGGAAGGAGTCCATCACGTACACGTACGAGGCCAGTTGACGTTCCTCGCGGTGCCCCGGCTGAGCCGGACCCTGCATCTCGTGCCCCAAGGCACCCATGTGGTCGTGGAGTTGGACGGGTCCTTCATGGACCACGCGGCGTACGAGTCACTGCAGGACTGGCAGAAGGCACACACCGCGCGGGGCGGCTCCGTCGACGTCACCGGCCGCCGCGCCGGAGTCCGGATCGGCGAGCCCGGAAGTACGGCCGAGCACCCCGCCGGGGACGACGACGAATCGGCGACGCGCACCGCCGGCTGCCGCTGCCGCCCCTGGACACCCTGGCGCAACCACCAGTGCGACCGCCCACTGCCCCGAGCGGCCCACGACGAACACCCGAGCGGACCGCACCCGTCCGCCGAGCCGAGCGGGCATGAGCTGGCGCGTGGCATCAGCGCCTTCCAGCGCCACACCGCACCGCTCGTGCGGGGTGAGCTGGCCCGGCTGGCACGCGAGGGACAGCGGCCGTCCCAGCTGTTCCTCACCTGCTCCGACTCACGGCTGGTCACCTCGATGATCACCTCCAGTGGTCCGGGCGACCTCTTCGTGGTGCGCAACGTGGGCAACCTCGTTCCGCTGCCCGGCCAGGAGAGCGGCGACGACTCGGTGTCGGCCGCGATCGAGTACGCGGTGGACGTGCTGAAGGTGCGTTTCATCACGGTGTGCGGGCACTCCGGGTGCGGGGCCATGCAGGCGCTGCTCACCTCCGAGCCCGGGGGCGCCCAGACCCCGCTCAAGCGGTGGCTGCGGCACGGGCTGCCCAGTCTGGAGCGCATGGCCGACGACAGCCGGGCGTGGGCCCGGCTGTCCGGACGGGCGCCCGCCGACGCGGTCGAGCAGCTCTGCCTGACCAACGTGGTCCAGCAGTTGGAGCATCTGCGCGCCCATGAGTCGGTGGCCCGGGCCCTGCGGGACGGGACGCTGGAGCTGCACGGCATGTACTTCCACGTGGGCGAGGCCCAGGCGTACCTGCTCACCGGAGCGGACAGGGACGAGGAGCTCTTCGACCGCGTACGGGCGGCGGACCTGGACCTGTCGGTGTGAGCCCGACCGGGGTGGCCGCGGCGTCGGTTGCGACCCGGCCACCCCGCCCCGCGCGGTCACGGCGCCGGACCTCAGGTGTCCGGAGGAGTCCGGAGTGTGAAAGGGGTTACACATGCTGAACTCCGCCTGGTCGGCGTCCGTGGGTACGGATGACCCCGGCCGCCGAAAGAGCCGTACACAAAGGTCTAAACCAATTTTCCGTCGACCCTTGTCACCGGGCCCCCGGGTCTGATGAGCTGTGGCCTGGGACACAGCGGACAACCCTGAGAAAGGGAGATGGCGTGAGCAACGAAAGCCTGGCCAACCTGCTCCGTGAGGAGCGCAGGTTCGCACCCCCCGCCGACCTGGCCGCGAACGCCAACGTCACCGCGGAGGCGTATGAGCAGGCCAAGGCTGACAGGCTCGGCTTCTGGGCCGAGCAGGCCCGCCGACTGACCTGGGCCAAGGAGCCGACCGAGACGCTGGACTGGTCGAACCCGCCGTTCGCCAAGTGGTTCAAGGACGGCGAGCTCAATGTGGCGTACAACTGCGTCGACCGCCACGTGGAGGCCGGGCACGGCGACCGGGTCGCCATCCACTTCGAGGGCGAGCCGGGTGACAGCCGCGCCCTCACCTACGCCGAGCTCAAGGACGAGGTCTCCAAGGCCGCGAACGCCCTGCTGGAGCTGGGAGTCCAGAAGGGCGACCGGGTCGCCGTCTACATGCCGATGATTCCCGAGACGGCGGTCGCGATGCTGGCGTGCGCCCGGATCGGCGCCGCGCACTCCGTCGTCTTCGGCGGCTTCTCGGCGGACGCGCTCGCGACCCGGATCCAGGACGCCGACGCCAAGGTCGTCATCACCTCCGACGGCGGCTGGCGGCGCGGCAAGCCGTCCGCGCTCAAGCCGGCGGTCGACGAGGCGGTCGAGCGCGCGGGCAACGTCGAGCACGTGCTCGTGGTCCGCCGCACCGGCCAGGAGGTCGCATGGAACGACAGCCACGACGTCTGGTGGCACGAGATCGTCGAGCGGCAGTCCGCCGAGCACACGCCCGAGGCGTTCGACGCGGAGCATCCGCTGTTCATCCTGTACACGTCCGGGACGACAGGTAAGCCGAAGGGCATCCTGCACACCTCCGGCGGCTACCTCACGCAGACCGCGTACACCCACCACGCCGTCTTCGACCTCAAGCCGGAGACCGACGTGTACTGGTGCACCGCCGACGTCGGCTGGGTCACCGGGCACTCGTACATCGTCTACGGGCCGCTGGCCAACGGCGCGACCCAGGTCATGTACGAGGGCACGCCGGACACCCCGCACCAGGGCCGGTTCTGGGAGATCGTGCAGAAGTACGGGGTCACCATCCTGTACACCGCGCCCACGGCCATCCGTACGTTCATGAAGTGGGGCGACGACATCCCCGCCAAGTTCGATCTGTCCTCGCTGAGGATCCTCGGCTCGGTGGGCGAACCCATCAATCCCGAGGCCTGGATCTGGTACCGCAAGCACATCGGCGCCGACCGGACCCCGGTCGTCGACACCTGGTGGCAGACCGAGACCGGCGCGATGATGATCTCGCCGCTGCCCGGTGTCACGTCGGCCAAGCCCGGCTCCGCGCAGACACCGCTGCCCGGCATCGCCGCGACGGTCGTCGACGACGAGGCGAACGAGGTGCCGAACGGCGGCGGAGGCTACCTCGTCCTCACCGAGCCGTGGCCGTCGATGCTGCGCACCATCTGGGGCGACGACCAGCGGTTCCTCGACACGTACTGGTCGCGCTTCGAAGGCAGGTACTTCGCGGGTGACGGGGCGAAGAAGGACGACGACGGCGACATCTGGCTCCTCGGCCGCGTCGACGACGTGATGCTCGTGTCGGGCCACAACATCTCCACCACCGAGGTGGAGTCGGCGCTCGTCTCCCACCCGTCGGTCGCCGAGGCGGCCGTCGTGGGCGCCGCCGACGAGACCACCGGACAGGCGATCGTCGCCTTCGTCATCCTGCGCGGTACGGCCTCGGAGACGGAGACACTGGTCAACGACCTGCGCAAACACGTCGGCACCGCCCTCGGCCCGATCGCCAAGCCGCAGCGGATCCTGCCGGTAGCCGAGCTGCCGAAGACCCGCTCCGGCAAGATCATGCGCCGTCTGCTGCGCGATATCGCCGAGAACCGCCAGCTCGGTGACGTGACGACCCTGACGGACTCGACCGTCATGGACCTCATCCAGGCCAAGCTCCCGGCGGCGCCGAGCGAGGACTGAGCATACGCACGGCGGTGAGGGGCACCCGGTGACCGGAGCGCCGGGCGCCCCTTTCGCCCCGGTGGCGAGCGGAGTCCGGATGCCTCCTCCCGTATTTTAGATAAACTCATCACATAGGTGCGCCGGGAAGTCTGGTCGGCAATGGTTCCGTCCTGCCCGCCGACCGGAGGTCTCCCCCGTGGCCGCGCCCCGCACCACCACCGCCCGCAAGGCCTTCGGACGCCTGTCCCTGCCCGAGCGGACCTTCGTGGCCAACGCGCTGCGCACCGAGACCGTCGGCGGGGTGCTGCTGCTTCTCGCCGCCGTCGCCGCGCTGGTGTGGGCGAACATCCCGGCGCTGCACGACAGCTACGAGAGCGTCAGCCACTTCCACCTCGGCCCCGAGTCCGTCGGCCTGAACCTGTCGATCGAGCACTGGGCCGCCGACGGACTCCTCGCGGTCTTCTTCTTCGTCGCCGGCATCGAGCTCAAGCGCGAGCTGGTCGCCGGCGACCTGAAGGACCCCAAGGCGGCCGCGCTGCCCGTTGTGGCGGCCCTGTGCGGGATGGCCGTACCGGCACTCGTCTACACCCTCACCAACGTCGCCGGCGACGGCTCCCTGGCCGGCTGGGCGGTGCCCACAGCCACGGACATCGCCTTCGCGCTGGCCGTGCTCGCCGTCATCGGCACGTCCCTGCCGAACGCCCTGCGCGCGTTCCTGCTGACGCTCGCCGTCGTCGACGACCTCTTCGCGATCCTGATCATCGCGGTCTTCTTCACCGACACGATCGACCTCGCCGCGCTCGGCGGCGCGATCGCCGCCCTCGCGGTCTTCTGGCTGCTGCTGCGCAAGGGCGTACACGGGTGGTACGTGTACGTCCCGCTCGCGCTCGTCATCTGGGCGCTGATGTACAACAGCGGCGTCCACGCCACCATCGCGGGCGTCGCGATGGGCCTGATGCTGCGCTGCACGCGGCGCGAGGGCGAGGACCACTCCCCCGGCGAGCGCATCGAGCATCTCGTACGGCCGCTCTCCGCGGGGCTGGCCGTGCCGGTGTTCGCGCTGTTCAGCGCGGGTGTCGCCCTGTCCGGCGGGGCGGTCGGCGATGTGTTCGCCCGGCCGGAGACGCTCGGGGTCATGCTCGGGCTGATCGTCGGCAAGGCGCTCGGCATCTTCGGGGGCACCTGGCTGACGGCCCGCTTCACCCGGGCCTCGCTCAGCGACGACCTCGAGTGGGCCGACGTGTTCGCGGTGGCCACCCTCGCCGGCATCGGCTTCACCGTGTCGCTGCTCATCGGCGAGCTCGCCTTCGAGGGCGACGCGGCGCTGACGGACGAGGTCAAGGCAGCCGTACTGATGGGCTCGCTCATCGCGGCCCTGCTCGCGACGGTGCTGCTGAAGCTACGGAACGCCAAGTACCGCAGGCTGTGGGAGGCCGAGGAACGCGACGACGACCTCGACGGCATCCCGGACATCTACGAGGAGGACGACCCGGCGTACCACCTGCGGATGGCGGAGATCCACGACCTCAAGGCCGCCGAACACCGCCGGATCGCCGAGCTCAAGGCCGCCGAACAAGAGGCCGCCGGGCGACGCGGGCTTGCCGAAGTGACGGGCGGGGCAGGCGAGGAGCACGACCGTCCGGCATGATCTGACGGGACGGTACAAAAGGACCGTACAAAAGGACCGTTCCCAGTCAGGCACAAGCCGGGCGGAGGTCGGGCACCCGCCCGGCGGACGTCAGGCAGAAGAGGGAGACCGCGATGAGCGCACCCGACGGCAGCCCGGTCGGCGCCGAACGCAGCATCGGCCAGCTGTTCGCCTCGGCGACGACCGAGATGTCCGCACTGGTGCACGACGAGATCGCCCTGGCCAAGGCGCAGCTCAAGCAGGACGTGAAACGCGGCGCGACCAGCGGCGGCGCGTTCACGATGGCCGGCGCGGTGCTGGTGTTCTCGCTGCCGATGCTGAACTTCGCGCTGGCCTACGGCATCCGGACCTGGACGGACTGGAACCTCGCGCTCTGCTTCCTGCTGTCCTTCGCGGCGAACGTGCTCCTCGCGCTCGTCCTCGCGCTGATCGGCGTGGTGTTCGCGAAGAAGGCCAAGAAGGGCAAGGGCCCGCAGAAGGTCGCCGCGTCGATGAAGCAGTCGGCGGGCGTCCTGCAGAACGCCAAGCCGCACCAGCGACCGGCCCTGGGAGACGGGGTCCCGGACGCGAAGGCCATCGAGGCTGTGGCACGCTCGTCCTCATGACGGACCCCGCCTCCTCTTCGGCGCACGCCGCCTCGGTCGTACGTGTCGACGGTCCCTGGACCCACAGGGACGTCGCCGCCAATGGCGCGCGCTTCCACATCGCCGAGGTGGGGGACGGGCCGCTGGTGCTGCTGCTGCACGGGTTCCCCCAGTTCTGGTGGACCTGGCGGCACCAGCTGACGGCGCTCGCCGACGCCGGCTACCGCGCCGTCGCCATGGACCTGCGGGGTGTGGGCGGCAGCGACCGCACCCCGCGCGGCTACGACCCCGCCAACCTCGCCCTGGACATCACCGGCGTGATCCGCTCCCTCGGCGAGCCGGACGCGGCGCTGGTCGGTCACGACCTGGGCGGCTACCTGGCGTGGACGGCGGCCGCGATGCGCCCGAAGCTCGTACGGCGGCTCGCGGTCGCCTCGATGCCGCACCCGCGGCGCTGGCGCTCGGCGATGCTCTCCGACGTCAAGCAGACGCGGGCCGGCTCCTACATCTGGGGGTTCCAGCGCCCCTGGGTGCCCGAGCGGCAGCTCATCGCCGACGACGGCGCGCTCGTGGCCCGGCTGATCCGGGACTGGTCGGGGCCACGGCTGCCGGAGGACGAGGCGGTGGAGGCGTACCGGCGGGCGATGTGCGTCCCGTCGACCGCGCACTGTGCCATCGAGCCGTACCGGTGGATGGTGCGCTCGATGGCGCGTCCCGACGGCATCCAGTTCAACCGGCGGATGAAGCGGCCGGTGCGGGTACCGACGCTGCACCTGCACGGCTCGCTCGATCCCGTCATGCGCACGCGCAGCGCGGCCGGCTCCGGGGAGTACGTCGAAGCGCCGTACCGCTGGCGGCTGTTCGACGGGCTCGGGCACTTCCCGCACGAGGAGGACCCTGTCGCCTTCTCCGCCGAACTGGTCAACTGGCTGAAGGACTCCGAGCCCGATCGGTGACGGCCCGATCGGTGACGGATCGATGCGCGCGGTTCCGCACGCGAACACGCGTCCTACGAACAGCCAATTGCCCGGCGCATAGGCCAATTGGGGGGCCCGGGGGCGGTTATCGACCTTGGGGCGGGGGCACACGTCGGGGTATGGGCTGGACGCACGACTACAGTGACGCAGCACGCACTCGCCGCTCGGCCTCGGGCCTGAGCTCCCACCAGCGAGGCGGTGCTCCGCAGATGCAGGGTGGCACGGACCTCCGGGTGGGCATCCCGCGCATCCTGCGCCGCCGGGCCCGCTGGGTCTCGGTCCGCCTGCGTCATCCGCGGAGCTGAAGCCGACGGCCCCTTCCGCGACGCTCTCCTCGACGGCGCTCCCGCTCTGCGGCCGGGTCTCCGGTTCCGGCCTCAGAGTGCGCAGCTGTCGCTGTCCACCTGCTGGTTCGCGGCGCGTCCCTGGGCGATGTCCTCCTGGATCTCGTCCGCGGTGAGCGCGTACCCGGTGTCGGCGTTGTCGAGGGACTTCGCGAAGACCACGCCGTACACCTTCCCTTCGGGGGTGAGCAGCGGGCCGCCGGAGTTGCCCTGGCGGACGGTCGCGTACAGCGAGTACACGTCGCGGCGCACGGTGCCGCGGTGGTAGATGTCCGGGCCGCTGGCCGTGAGACGCCCGCGCAGGCGCGCGGAACGGACGTCGTACGACCCGTTCTCCGGGAAGCCGGCGACGATCGCGCTGTCCCCGCTGCTCGCGTCCTCGGTGGTGAACTTCAGCGCGGGCGCGCTCAGATCCGGTACGTCGAGTACGGCGATGTCGCGCTGCCAGTCGTAGAGGACGACCGTGGCGTCGTACTTCCGGCCCTCGCCGCCCAGTTGGACGGTGGGTTCGTCGACGCCGCCCACGACGTGCGCGTTGGTCATGACGCGGCGGTCGCCGAAGACGAAGCCGGTGCCCTCCAGGACCTTGCCGCAGCTCTCGGCGGTACCCATGACCTTGACGATGGAACGCTGGGCGCGGGCGGCGACCGCGCTGTCGGCGAGGGCCGGGTCGGGCGGCCGGACCTCCTTGATCGGCTCGTTGGAGAACGGGCTGAAGACCTGCGGGAAGCCGTTCTGCGCGAGGACCGAGGTGACGTCCTTGAACCAGGTGTCGGCGTCGGCGGGCAGCACCTCCTGCACGCCCAGCAGCACCTTGGAGTTGCGCACCTCCTTGCCCACCGTCGGCATCGTGGTCTGGGCGAGGATGGAGCCGATCAGCCAGGCGACCAGCAGCATCGCCGCCACGTTGACCAGGACGCCGCCGGTGGCGTCCAGGGCGCGGGCCGGGGACCAGGTGATGTGCCGGCGCAGCTTGTTGCCGAGGTGGGTGGTCAGGGCCTGGCCGACCGAGGCGCACACGATGACGACGACCACCGCGACGACGGCGGCGGTGGTGCCGACCTCGGCCTTTTCGGTCAGCGCGTCCCAGATGACGGGGAGCAGGTAGACCGCGACGAGACCGCCGCCCAGGAAGCCGATCACCGACAGGATGCCGACGACGAACCCCTGGCGGTAGCCGACGATCGCGAACCACACGGCGGCGACCAGCAACAGGATGTCCAGCACATTCACGGATGTCACCCTGTCATGCGCGCCAGTCGAGGGGGACCTGCTTCTCGCGGTCCCAAGGTCGTTCCCAGCCCGAGAAGTGGAGCAGCCGGTCGATGATCCCGGCGGTGAAACCCCACACGAGGGCCGATTCGACCAGGAATGCCGGACCTCGGTGACCCCTGGGGTGGACGGCGGTGGCGCGGTTGGCGGGGTCCGTGAGATCCGCCACGGGGACGGTGAACACCGCCGCCGTCTCGTTCGGATCGACCACGCCCACCGGGGTCGGCTCCCGCCACCAGCCCAGCACGGGCGTGACGACGAAACCGCTGACCGGGATGTACAGCTTCGGCAGCACGCCGAAGAGCTGGACGCCGGACGGATCGAGCCCCGTCTCCTCCTCGGCCTCGCGCAGAGCAGCCCTGAGCGGCCCGTCGCCCATCGGGTCGCCGTCCGCCGGGTCCAGCGCGCCGCCGGGGAAGGACGGCTGTCCTGCGTGCGACCGCAGCGACGTCGCGCGCTCCATGAGCAGCAGCTCGGGGCCGCGCTCGCCCTCGCCGAAGAGGACCAGGACGGCGGACTGCCGCCCTTTGCCGTCCGCCGGCGGCAGGAAGCGGCTGAGTTGCAACGGCTCGACCGTCTCGACGGCGTGCACCACCGGGTCCAGCCAGCCGGGCAGGCCGTCCTTGCTGAGCGTCACCGGACCGCCCTGCGTATTGCTCGCGCGTGTCATCGCCACCCCCGTCGTCCTGCTCGGTCCAACGCCCGGCGGCCCCGAGATCGTTCCTGGGAACGTACCCGGAGCGGCGCCGGCCGACGGGTCATCCGGCCCTCAGCGGCGGCGCGGGCCTCCCGCCCGCGTCCAGGTACGCCTGCGGGGGTTTCAGGCGCTGGCCCGGGAAGCCGCCCTTCTCGTACTTGAGCAGCTTCTTCGCCTTGTCCGGGTCCGTCTCGCCCTCGCCGTACGCCGGGCAGAGCGGGGCGATGGGGCAGGCGCCGCAGGCGGGCTTGCGGGCGTGGCAGATACGGCGGCCGTGGAAGATCACGTGGTGCGAGAGCATCGTCCACTCGCTCTTGGGGAAGAGCGCGCCGACGGCCGCCTCGATCTTGTCGGGGTCCGTCTGGTCGGTCCACCGCCAGCGCCGCACCAGCCGCTGGAAGTGCGTGTCCACGGTGATGCCCGGCCGCCCGAAGGCGTTGCCGAGGACCACGAAGGCGGTCTTGCGGCCGACGCCGGGCAGCTTGACGAGATCCTCCAGCCGCCCCGGGACCTCTCCCCCGAACTCCTCTACCAGGGCCTTGGACAGCCCTGTCACCGACCTGGTCTTGGCCCGGAAGAACCCGGTGGGCCGCAGGATCTCCTCGACCTCCTCCGGGTTGGCGACGGCCAGGTCCTCCGGCGTGGGGTACTTGGCGAAGAGGGCGGGCGTCGTCTGGTTGACCCTCAGATCGGTGGTCTGGGCGGACAGGACGGTGGCGACGATCAGCTGGAAGGGGTTCTCGAAGTCCAACTCGGGGTGGGCGTACGGGTAGACCTCGGCGAGTTCGCGGTTGATGCGGCGGGCGCGGCGGACGAGGGCGGTGTGCGACTCGCTCTTCGGCGGCTTCGCCGCGACGGTCTTCGCGACGGCCTTCGCGGAGACGGCCTTCTTCACCGGGACGGCGGCCTTCTTCGCCGGGACGGCGGGTTTCTTCACCGGGGCGGCGGTCTTCCGAGGAGCGACCTCCGCGTCCTTGACGGGGGCAGCCTTCTTGGCGGTCGCCTTCTTCACCGGAGCCTTCTCTGTCGCTTTTGCCGTTTTCTTTCCGCCACCGGGGCCCTGTTCGCCCACGGCGGAATCCCGACGTACAACCACCCGCCCAGCCCCCTTGGCCTGTGCTCTCACCGGCGATTTGGACACCCGGCCAGCCTAGAGCCCGGCACTGACATCCGCCCCGGACCCTGAAGATCGGCGCCCAATTGGACCCCTGTCGCTTACCCCGGGACACCTGTGCGGCATCCTTGTGACAGATCACACTGTTCGGACCGCCCGGCAAAATGGGGAACACGGTCCCCTGGTACACGGGGGAACACGCTCCCCTGAGCAGGTCGACAAGGAGAGAACTCGTGGACGACGTTCTGCGGCGCAACCCGCTCTTCGCTGCTCTCGACGACGAGCAGGCCGCTGAGCTGCGCGCCTCCATGAGTGAGGTGACGCTCGCGCGCGGTGACTCGCTCTTCCACGAGGGCGATCCCGGAGACCGGCTCTACGTCGTCACGGAGGGCAAGGTCAAGCTCCACCGCACCTCCCCCGACGGCCGCGAGAACATGCTGGCCGTGGTCGGCCCCAGCGAGCTGATCGGCGAACTGTCCCTGTTCGACCCGGGCCCGCGCACGGCGACCGCCACCGCGCTCACCGAGGTCAAGCTGCTCGGCCTCGGCCACGGCGACCTCCAGCCCTGGCTGAACGCGCGCCCCGAGGTGGCCGGCGCCCTCCTGCGCGCCGTCGCCCGTCGGCTGCGCAAGACCAACGACGCGATGTCCGACCTGGTCTTCTCGGACGTCCCCGGACGCGTCGCCCGCGCGCTCCTCGACCTCTCCCGCCGCTTCGGCGTGCAGTCCGAGGAGGGCATCCACGTCGTCCACGACCTCACGCAGGAGGAACTGGCCCAGCTGGTCGGCGCGTCCCGCGAGACGGTGAACAAGGCGCTCGCCGACTTCGCCCAGCGCGGGTGGCTCCGCCTGGAGGCCCGGGCCGTGATCCTGCTGGACGTGGAGCGACTGGCGAAGCGCTCGCGCTAGACACCCCGGAACGTACGTACGTCGACGAGGGCCCCGTCTCCCAGGAGACAGGGCCCTCGTCGTGACCGGGGCAGGCGGGCCGGCCGGGAAGACGTGCCCGTGCCGCCCCAGGCTCGACGGCGCCGGACCGGCACACCGGCGGACGGGACCGGGTCGTACCGAAGTTCCCCGGACGTGTCCGCCCTAGATGAGCCCGTGCTCCTCCAGGTACTCCAGCTGGGCCCGTACGGACAGCTCGGCCGCCGGCCACAGGGAGCGGTCCACGTCGGCGTACACATGGGTGACCACCTCGGCCGGCGTCCGCAGGCCGTTCTCCACGGCCGTCTCGACCTGGGCGAGACGGTGGGCGCGGTGGGCCAGGTAGAACTCGACGGCGCCCTGGGCGTCCTCCAGGACCGGCCCG
Source organism: Streptomyces sp. NPDC003011 (assembly GCF_053591515.1). Classification (NCBI taxonomy): domain Bacteria; kingdom Bacillati; phylum Actinomycetota; class Actinomycetes; order Kitasatosporales; family Streptomycetaceae; genus Streptomyces; species Streptomyces sp. NPDC003011. The sequence goes on along the minus strand of NZ_JBSFTY010000059.1, from coordinate 8,166 downwards.
TGGCCCGGGAGCACCGTGTGCACCCCGTCGTCGACCGTGAGCGACCTGAGGCGCCGCAGGGAGTCCAGGTAGTCGCCGAGGCGCCCGTCGGGGTGGGCGACGACCGTCGTCCCCCGCCCCAGGATCGTGTCACCGGTCAGGACCGCCCGGTCGGCCGGGAGATGGAAGCACAGGGAGTCCCCGGTGTGCCCCGGCGTCGGTACGACCCGCAGCTCCAGGCCGCCGACCTCGACCACGTCCCCGCCGCCCAGCCCTTCCTCCCCCAGCCGCAGCGCCGGGTCCAGGGCCCGCACCTTCGTCCCGGTCAGCTCGGCGAAGCGGGCGGCGCCCTCGGCGTGGTCCGGATGGCCGTGGGTGAGCAGGGTCAGGGCGACACGCCTGCCGGCCTTCGCGGCGGTGTCGACGACGGCCCGCAGATGACCCTCGTCCAGGGGGCCCGGGTCGACCACCACGGCCAGTTCGGAGCCGGGCTCGGCGAGGATCCAGGTGTTGGTCCCGTCCAGGGTCATCGCGGAGGCGTTGGGCGCGAGGACGTTGACCGCGCGCGCGGTGGCGGGGCCCGGGAGGGCCCCGCCCCGTGGCTGGCCGGGAAGGGCTGCTGCGTCCGTCATGCGGGGGCTCCACCGGTCGGCAGGTCGGTCGGGATGTGCTTGGTGAACTCGTCGTGCCCCGGCCAGGACAGCACGATCTCGCCGCCCTCCAGACGTGCCTGTGCCAGTACGGGGGTCAGGTCGCGGCCGGGCGCCGCGGCGAGCGCGTCGGCGGCCGTGGCGTACGGCGTCAGCTGGCGCAGGGTCGCGATGGTGGGCGGCATCATCAGCAGCTCGCCCTTGTCGTACGACGCCGCCGCGTCGGCCGGCCGGATCCACACCGTGCGATCGGCCTCCGTGGAGGCGTTGCGGGTGCGTTGCCCCTCGGGGAGCACCGCCACGAAGAACCAGGTGTCGTAGCGGCGGGGTTCGAACTCCGGGGTGATCCAGCGCGTCCAGGCGCCCAGCAGGTCCGAACGGAGGACCAGGCCGCGGCGCCCCAGGAACTCCGCGAAGGAGACGTCACGGGCGACCAGGGCGGCACGGTCGGCCTCCCAGTCCGGGCCCGTCGTGTCGCCGACCACGGAGTCGGGGGCCGGGCCGGCGAGCAGGACGCCCGCCTCCTCGTACGTCTCGCGTACGGCCGCGCAGACGATCGCCTGGGCCTCGGTCTCGTCCACGCCGAGCCGGTGCGCCCACCACGCGCGCGTGGGGCCCGCCCAGTGGACGTGGCGGTCGTCGTCGCGGGGGTCCACGCCGCCGCCCGGGTAGGCGTACGCGCCGCCCGCGAAGGCCATCGAGGCGCGTCTGCGCAGCATGTGGACGGCGGGGCCGGTGTCGGTGTCCTTCAGGAGCATGACGGTGGCCGCGCGCCTGGGGGTCACCGGGGTGAGCGTGCCGTCCGCGAGGGCGCGGATGCGGTCGGGCCATTCCCGGGGGTACCACTGCCCGTTTGCCATGGGCGGAGGCTATCTCCTGGTGGGCGGATGTTCGAGAGCGGACCGCCGCGGGCGCCGACGGCGGGTGTCCGCGCCTTTCCGGCGCCCTGCGCCGGTCCGGCCGTTCCTGGGGGCTGCCGCCTCCAGGCCCCCGCTTCGGCCCTGAAGGGGCCTCGTCCTCACACGCCGGACGGGCTGAGCCGCCTGCACCGGCGCTGCGAGGGTGCCCCACAGGGACCCACAGGGCACCCCTACGCCCCCACCAGCTCCACCTGGACCTCGACCTCCACCGGCGCGTCCAGCGGCAGCACCGTGACGCCCACCGCGCTGCGCGCGTGCACGCCCTTGTCGCCGAGCACCTCGCCCAGCAGCTCGCTCGCGCCGTTCACCACTCCGGGCTGCCCCGTGAAGTCCGACGCCGAGGCCACGAACCCGACGACCTTCACCACACGGGCGATCCGGTCCAGATCACCGGCCACGGACTTCACCGCGGCCAGAGCGTTCAGCGCGCACGTCCGCGCCAGCTCCTTGGCCTCCTCGGGCGTGACCTCCGCGCCCACCTTCCCGGTGACCGGAAGCTTGCCGTCCACCATCGGCAGCTGGCCGGACGTGTACACGTACACACCCGACTGCACGGCCGGCTGGTACGCGGCCAGCGGCGGTACGACGGCCGGAAGGGTCAGCCCCAGTTCGGCCAGCCGTGTCTCGACCGCGCTCACGCCTTCTCCCGCTTGAGGTAGGCCACGAGCTGCTCGGGGTTGTTCGGCCCGGGCACGACCTGGACGAGCTCCCAGCCGTCCTCGCCCCAGGTGTCCAGGATCTGCTTCGTGGCGTGGACGAGCAGCGGCACGGTTGCGTATTCCCACTTGGTCATGCGGCCGACTTTAGCCTCTGCCCACCACCCGTCCGACGCCACGTTGTCCACAGCCACCGGAGTAGCCGGCACGCGGACTGGTTAGGCTCGAATACGTGAGCAGGTTCCAGGTCGTCAGCGGCAAGGGCGGGACCGGAAAGACCACGGTCGCCGCCGCCCTCGCGCTGGCCCTCGCCACCGAGGGGAAGCGGACGCTTCTCGTCGAGGTCGAGGGCCGGCAGGGCATCGCGCAGCTCTTCGAGACGGAAGCGCTGCCTTACGAGGAGCGCAAGATCGCCGTCGCTCCCGGGGGCGGGGAGGTGTACGCACTCGCCATCGACCCCGAACTGGCCCTTCTGGACTACCTCCAGATGTTCTACAAACTGGGCGGCGCCGGCCGCGCCCTGAAGAAGCTCGGCGCGATCGACTTCGCCACCACCATCGCGCCCGGCCTCAGGGACGTGCTCCTCACGGGCAAGGCCTGTGAGGCGGTCCGCCGCAAGAACAAGAGCGGCCGGTTCGTGTACGACCATGTCGTGATGGACGCACCCCCCACCGGCCGTATCACGCGCTTCCTGAACGTGAACGACGAAGTGGCGGGACTCGCCAAGATCGGCCCCATACACAATCAGGCACAGGCGGTGATGCGGGTGCTGAAGTCGGCCGAGACCTCCGTGCACCTGGTGACGCTGCTGGAGGAGATGCCCGTGCAGGAGACCGCGGACGGCATCGCCGAGCTGCGGTCGGCTCGGCTGCCGGTGGGTCGCGTCATCGTGAACATGGTGCGGCCACAGGTGTTGGACGCGACCGACCTGGAACTCGTAGGGACGACCTCGCGGACCGCCCTGGCGCGCTCGCTGTCGGCCGCGGGGCTCGGCGGGGCGCGACGCGGCGGGAACGCCGAACGGCTGGTCGACCCGCTGGTCCGGCAGGCCGCGGAGTACGCCGAGCGGTACGCGCTGGAGCACGAGCAGCGGGCCGTGCTGGGCGAGCTGGGCCTGCCGACGCACGAACTGCCGCTGCTCGCCGAAGGAATGGATCTGGCGGGCCTGTACGAACTGGCCACCGACCTGCGGGAACAGGGGATGTCATGAGTCCGGACCCGGCCGACACACCAGCCACCGCCCGCTCCCACCCCCACGAAGCACCGGACCCGCACCCCCAGTCACTGTCCCAGTCCCAGTCGCAGTCGCAGTCGCAGGACCAGGCCCGCCACCGCATCTCCCCCTCCCGCGTGCTCGCCCTCGACCCGCTGCTCGACGACCCGCAGACCCGCATCGTGGTGTGCTGCGGCTCGGGCGGCGTCGGCAAGACGACCACGGCTGCGGCGCTGGGCCTGCGCGCCGCCGAGCGGGGCCGCAAGGTGGTCGTCCTCACGATCGACCCGGCGCGCCGGCTGGCCCAGTCGATGGGCATCGACTCGCTCGACAACGTCCCCCGCCGGGTGAAGGGCGTGGACGACGCGGCGGGCGGCGAGCTGCACGCCATGATGCTCGACATGAAGCGCACGTTCGACGAGATCGTCGAGGCGCACACGGATCCGGAGCGGGCGTCCGCGATCCTCAGCAACCCCTTCTACCAGTCGCTTTCGGCGGGCTTCGCGGGCACGCAGGAGTACATGGCGATGGAGAAGCTGGGCCAGCTGCGGTCCCGTGACGAATGGGACCTGATCGTCGTCGACACGCCTCCGTCCCGTTCGGCGCTCGACTTCCTGGACGCGCCGAAACGGCTGGGCTCCTTCCTGGACGGGCGGCTGATCCGGCTGCTGACGGCCCCGGCGAAGCTGGGCGGACGGGCCGGGATGAAGTTCCTGAACGTCGGGATGTCGATGATGACCGGCACCCTCGGCAAGCTGCTCGGCGGGCAACTCCTCAAGGACGTCCAGACGTTCGTGTCCGCGATGGACACCACCTTCGGCGGGTTCCGCACCCGCGCGGACGCCACGTACAAGCTGCTCCAGGCGCCCGGGACGGCCTTCCTGGTGGTCGCGGCCCCGGAGCGGGACGCGCTGCGGGAGGCCGCGTACTTCGTGGAGCGGCTGGCCGCCGAGGACATGCCGCTGGCGGGCCTGGTGCTCAACCGTGTCCACGGCAGCGGCGCCGCGCACCTGTCGGCCGAGCGGGCACTGGGCGCCGCGGAAAATCTTGAAGAGCCCCGCATTGTGGATCAGGGGGACGGGAAGGGAGTACTTCGTAACTCTCCCGACACGTACGGCAGTTCAGGATCCTCCGCTTCCGAGACACCGGCGTCCGCCGAAGGCTCCCCCGCCGCCACGGACGAGGACGCCACGGAGCAGCAGGAGCGGACCGTCGAACAACTCACCGCGAGCCTGCTGAGACTGCACGCCGAGCGCATGCGGCTGCTCTCCCGCGAGCAGCGCACGCGTGACCGCTTCACGGCACGCCATCCCGAGGTGGCGGTGGCCGAAGTGGCCGCGCTGCCCGGCGACGTCCACGACCTCGCGGGCCTGCGGGACATCGGAAACCGGCTCGCGGCCGCTCGTCCGGAGCTGCCGGAGCCCACCGACGGAGCCTGAGGAGACTCCCGAGACCGGAGACGAACCCGGAGACGAACCCGGAGAAGACACCCACCGTGCCCTCGGGCACCGCGTGCCCTCAGCTCATCGCGCCTCAGCCCACCGCCGCGTAGTTCTCGTAGACCTCGTCGTCATCGAGGGGCAGGATGCCCGCCCCCCGCTCATATTCCGTACGCGCGGTCTCCAGCAGCCGGCGCCAGGAGGTCACGGTGGGCCGCCTGCGCAGCAGTGCGCGGCGTTCCCGTTCCGTCATCCCTCCCCACACACCGAACTCGACACGGTTGTCGAGCGCGTCGGCCAGGCACTCCGTGCGCACCGGACATCCGGTGCACACCGCCTTGGCCCTGTTCTGCGCTGCTCCCTGCACGAACAGTTCATCCGGATCGGTAGTGCGGCAGGCCGCCTGCGCACTCCAGTCGACTACCCAGCCCATACCGGCGCCGTCCTCTCCCGAATCGAGGCTCCCCCACGGCGGCAGCGGCATATTCACCGCCGCCAGTTGAGGACGTTACGGAAGGTGGGCACAGCGCAACACCCCCTTCGGGCCCAATCTTGGATGGCCCGAACGGACTATGGGTAAGCGGCAGATCACCCGGGGGAGTGAGCTGGCGACATACATGACTATCCCGGCAAACCAGGGCAGTTGTGTGGTGTCACAACGGGCGCCAGGTGACACACGAGGCGGATTCGGACACGCCCCCACCAAAAAAGTCGGGGAACCTCCGGAACGATTCGGGGTCTCCGGACGTATTGATACGTAGTCCTACAGCTGTGACAGTTGAGAGCAGCTTAGGCCAAGGCATTCACACGTGTCCGGCGAATGAGAACGTAGGCTGCCCCTATGCCAAAAAAGCGCTCGGGCGGTGGCCTGTCCTCCACGCAGCAGGCCGCCAAGTTCCTCGGTGTCAGTGTGCTCGCGGGAGCCGTGATGGCCGGTATCGCGCTGCCCGCGGCCGGCGCGCTCGGTCTCGCGGCCAAGGGGTCGGTGGAGAGCTTCGACGAGCTCCCGGCCAACCTGAAGACACCACCGCTGAGCCAGCGCACCACCATCCTCGACGCCGACGGCGGACAGATCGCCACGGTGTACTCGCGTGACCGCACGGTGGTCGGCCTCAAGAACGTCTCGCCGTACATGCAGAAGGCGATCGTCGCGATCGAGGACTCGCGCTTCTACCAGCACGGCGCGATCGACCTGAAGGGCGTGCTGCGCGCCCTCAACAAGAACGCGCAGAGCGGCGGTGTCGCGGAGGGCGCGTCCACGCTCACGCAGCAGTACGTGAAGAACGTCTTCGTGGAGGAGGCCGGCGACGACCCGACGAAGGTCGCGCAGGCCACCCAGCAGACGCTCGGCCGCAAGATCAAGGAGCTGAAGTACGCGATCCAGGTCGAGGAGGAACTCGGCAAGAAGAAGATCCTCGAGAACTACCTGAACATCACGTTCTTCGGCCAGCAGGCGTACGGCGTCGAGGCCGCCGCCCAGCGTTACTTCTCCAAGCACGCCAAGGACCTGAACCTCCAGGAGTCGGCGCTCCTCGCGGGCATCGTCCAGTCGCCCAGCCGGTACGACCCGGTCAACGACGAGGCGGAGGCCGTCAAGCGGCGCAACACCGTGCTCCAGCGCATGGCCGAGGTCGGCGACGTGTCCCGCGCCGAGGCCGCCGCGGCGATGAAGCAGCCGCTGGGCCTGAAGGTCAGGCAGCCCAAGAACGGCTGCATCACGGCCGTCCAGGGCGCCAGCTTCTTCTGCAAGTACGTCGAGAAGGCCTTCCTCAGCGACCCGGTCTTCGGCAAGACCAAGGAGGCACGGGCGAAGCTCTGGAACCAGGGCGGCCTGACCATTCGTACGACGCTCGACCCGCAGTCGCAGGAGTCGGTCCAGGAGTCGCTCAAGGACCACGTGAACAAGAGCGACAAGGTGGCCGCGGCCTCCACGCTGGTCGAGCCCGGCACCGGCAAGATCCTCGCGATGGGCCAGTCGAAGCCGTACGGCTACGGCAAGAACGAGACCGAGTACAACTTCTCGGTCGACGCGGCCATGGGCGGCTCCAACTTCGGCTTCCCGACGGGTTCGACGTTCAAGCCCTTCGTGGCGGCGGCCGCGCTGGAGGAGGGCCGGCCGGCTACGCAGGAGTACTCGTCGCCGTACGACATGGAGTACCCGAGCCCGGTCCAGACGTGCAGCGGCAAGCCCTGGACCAACCAGCGCAACGACAAGGTCGAGAACGAGGCGGAGTCCGAGGTCGGTCCGTACCGGCTGGAGGAGGCGATGGCCAAGTCGGTCAATACCTACTTCGTGCAGATGATCTCCGACATCGGTCTGTGCCCCGTGGTGAAGATGACCGACAACCTGCACGTGCTGCAGGGCAACGGCACCAAGCTCCCCGAGCGGCCCGCCATCGCGCTCGGCTCGGTGGGCCTGTCCCCGCTGACGATGGCGAGCGCGTACGCCGCCTTCGCCTCCCGCGGCATGTACTGCACACCGGTCGCCATCCAGTCGATCACCCAGAAGGTCGGCGACCAGCAGAAGTCGCTGGAGGTGCCCAAGTCGACCTGCTCGCGCGCGATGAGCGAGAAGACCGCGGACACCGTCAACACGCTGCTGCGCGGCGTGGTCGACTCCGGTACCGGCCAGCAGGCCGGTCTCTCGGGCCGCGAGAGCGCGGGCAAGACGGGTACGACGGACGAGCGGAAGAACGCCTGGTTCGTCGGCTACACGCCGAACCTGTCGGGCGCCGTCTGGGTCGGCAGCGCCACCCAGAAGGTCAAGATGACCAACATCACCATCGGCGGCGTCTACCACGCCCAGGTCTACGGCGGTGACACCCCCGGCCCGATCTGGCGGGACGCCATGGCGGGCGCCCTGGAGGGCAAGACCGCGGAGACCTTCAGCCTCGTCGACCTCCCGGACGCCGACGCGGGCCGCGGCGGCGAGGACGGAAACGGCGACGGCAACGGGAATGGCAATGGGGACGGCAATGGGAACGGCAACGAAGACGATGACGACGGTGGCAACGGTGACGAGAACGGCCTCACCGGCCTCCTGACCAACGGCGGCACGGATGGCGGCGCCGTTCCGGACCCCACGTTCTCCATCCCTGAGGGCTGGATCCAGGGCAACGACAACGGCGGGAACAACGGCAACAACAACGGAGGCAACTGGCCGTAGCCCGACGGCCACGGTCAGGGCCAACGGCTCCAGGCGGTACGGCGATGGAACGGCTCATCACGCCGGGCCGCATGCAGGTGCGCTTCACCCCCTCCGACGGCGACGGCACGCAGGGCAGCGCGTACTCCCTCGTCGAGGGCCTG